>JAYSKH010000201.1:0-10062 GCA_043726505.1 Undibacterium sp.
CACGCGGAAAATGAACAGAGTGCCGTATTTTTCATCCGGCAGCTTGATCGGTTTTTTGTTATCGGTAGGGCGGGCAAAACAACATCATCAGCATCAACCGCGGCGCCAACAACGGGCTGAACCTGGGCACCGTGCTGGAGCTGGCCCGCTTTGGCGAGATTGTGCCCGACCCTACCGATAACAAAAAACCGATCAAGCTGCCGGATGAAAAATACGGCACTCTGTTCATTTTCCGCGTGTTCCAGAATATCTCGTACGGACTGGTCATGCAGGTGACCAACACCGTACAGGTCGGCGATATCGTCGCTTCACCTGAATAGCCAGCCCGGTAGTGCTTGCATCGGAAAGCGGTAACTCCGCTGAACTGGCAGACTGGATACGCCTGGAGCAGAGCCCCGGCGTAGGCCAGGAGACTGCACGCAAGCTGCTGGCGGCGTTCGGCTTGCCGGCGCAGATATTTACTGCAGGCTTCGCCGCGCTGCGTTCGGTAGTGCCTGACCGTATAGCACTGCCTTTGAGCGAACCTATTACCGAGCAGACCCAGCAGCAAATCGCCAAAACCCTGGAGTGGTGCGCGCAGCCCGGCAACCGGGCGCTGACGCTGGCCGATGCCGGCTACCCGCCGGCGCTGCTGAATATCCCCGATCCTCCCATCATCCTGTACGTCAAGGGTCGTACGGAACTGCTGGAGGCTGCTTCCATTGCCGTCGTCGGCAGCCGCAATGCGACGGTGCAGGGCATAGATAATGCCGAAAAATTTTCCGAATCGCTGAGCAGGGGCGGCTGGACCATCGTTTCCGGGCTGGCCGCAGGCATTGATGCTGCAGCTCACAACGGCGGCCTGCGCGGGCCCGGCTCAACCATTGCGGTAATAGGCACAGGCGCCGATATCGTCTACCCTGCACGTAACCGCGCGCTGGCGCACCTGATTGCCGAAGGGGGTTGTATCGTAAGTGAGTACCCGCTAGGTATGCCGGCGATCGCTGCCAATTTCCCGCGCCGCAATCGCATTATCTCGGGCCTTGCCAAAGGAGTGCTGGTCGTTGAGGCCGCTGCGCAATCCGGTTCGCTGATTACCGCGCGCATGGCGGCGGAGCAAGGCCGGGAAGTGTTTGCGATACCGGGGTCGATCCATTCGCCGCTGGCCAAGGGTTGCCATCTACTGATCAAGCAGGGCGCCAAGCTGGTGGAATCGGCGCAGGATATTCTGGATGAACTGCTGTCCGGTCCGGGGCCGATCGTGCCGGCAACAACAAGACCTGGGTCGCCTGCTCAGCTAACTCTGGTGGCGACCAACGATCCTCTGCTGGCGCTGATGGGGTATGATCCGGTCCATGTTGATACCTTGGCGTTGCGGTCGGGGCTGGATATTGCAGAGTTGAATGCGCAATTGCTGAACCTGGAACTGGATGGCGCCATCGAACAATTGCCGGGAGCGAATTACCGGCGGATTGCTTGATGTGCAGAATGCGGCATGCGATAAGCTCGTTGTGCCAGTGTGCCAGTGTGCCAGTGTGCCAAACGCGCCTTGTAACATTTTGTATTGCCCGTGTGACGGACCTGTTCGCGCAGTAAGATAGAAGGGCAGGCCAGATAGATTTCTTATCCACGCATAGTTAAAATATGGCTGGAATGATTGCGGAATTGGCAGCATTTTCCTTAACGGCAAGTCCCCTTGGGGCTTGTTTCAAAACGCCCTTGGGGATACAGTGACAGTATGTTTGATATTCTTGTATACCTCTACGAAACGTATTACCGTCCAGACGCCTGTCCAGACGCAGAAGCCTTAGCCAAAAAATTGTCGGCAGTCGGTTTTGAGGAGGATGAAATCTCCGAAGCGCTGGACTGGTTGACGGTCCTGGCTGACAATACCAACGGCCTGGCAGCGAAACTGCCTGAAGCCGTACCTTTCTCCACCGGGTTCCGTGTTTATGCGCAGCAGGAAATCGCCATCCTTGGTGCACCTGCGATGGGTTTCATCCAGTTCCTGGAATCTGCCAGTTTGCTGAATCCGCAACAGCGCGAGATCGTCATTGAACGTGCGCTCGCCATCAATGAGTCCCCTGTTCCGCTGGATAAGGTCAAGGTCATTGTGCTGATGATGCTGTGGAGCCAGGGCAAAGAGCCGGACATGCTGATGTTTGACGAACTGCTGCTGTCGGACGACGAAAGCGAACCACGTCTGTTGCATTAACGCAACTTCACTGGCTTGGTAAAATAACACTTGTTGTAAAGCCGGTGGCTAGCCCCATGTGTTTGAGGCTGTCCCGCTGCCGGAAATTATTCCCTCTATGAAATATTTCGCTGCCCACGGCCTTGAATTGGAGAGGTAAACGTGGCGAAAAGCACATGCTGATTGCGAATTTCTGCCGAACGCGTTTATCATCGCCGCTAAATTTCCCTATTTAGGGTAGTCTTACGCTTATTTTGGACTGCCAGTCCATTTTGTTGTTTATAAGTTAGCAATTGTTGCCCGAGATAAGGTGGACGTTTGATAAGCGTGGCGTCTAATTTAATAAATTGGCAATGAATAGCAATATAACGACAAACCAGTCATCATAAGCATTGACTCAGCAACAATAAAAACAAGCCGGCAGTTTTGCTAAGAACCACATCGAGATCTCACACTATGACCAAAACCCTCATCATCGCCGAGAAGCCCTCTGTCGCCAATGATATAGCGAAGACCCTGGGCGGCTTTACCAAGCACGATGAGTATTTCGAATCCGACGAATACGTCCTTTCTTCCGCTGTCGGACATTTGCTGGAAATCGCGGTGCCGGAAGAATATGACGTCAAACGCGGTAAATGGACATTCACGCATCTGCCGATGATTCCGCCGCATTTTGCGCTGAACCCTATCGCCAAGACCGAATCCAGGTTGAAGGTGCTGAACAAGCTGATCAAGCGCAAAGATGTGTCCGCCCTCATCAACGCATGTGACGCGGGCCGCGAAGGGGAACTGATTTTCCGTCTGATAGCACAGCATGCAAAGGCCAAGCAGCCGGTCAGCCGCCTGTGGCTGCAATCGATGACGCCTGGCGCGATACGCGACGGCTTCAAGCATTTGCGCACCGATGATGAAATGCTGCCGCTGGCTGACGCGGCGCGTTGCCGCTCTGAGGCCGACTGGCTGATCGGCATCAATGGTACCCGCGCAATGACGGCGTTCAACTCCAAAGAGGGCGGCTTTTACCTGACCACGGTTGGCCGTGTGCAGACGCCAACCTTGTCCATCGTTGTGGAGCGTGAAGAAAAGATCAAGAGCTTTGTCTCCCGTGATTTCTGGGAAGTGCGGGCCGAGTTCGTCTGCGCCGCCGGTATCTATGAGGGCCGCTGGCTGGACCATCAGTTCAAAAAGGATGAGTTCGATCCTGAAAAGCGTGCCGAACGCCTGTGGAGCAAGGCCGCCGCCGAATCCATCGTGTCCGCTTGCCGCGGCAAGATGGGCAATGTCAGCGAAGAATCCAAGCCGGCCACGCAGATCGCGCCGGCCCTGTTTGACCTGACCAGCCTGCAGCGCGAGGCCAACTCCCGTTTTGGCTTTTCCGCGAAGAATACGCTGGGCCTGGCGCAGGCACTGTATGAAAAGCATAAGGTACTGACGTATCCGCGTACGGATTCGCGCCACCTGCCGGAAGATTACCTGAGCACGGTGAATGACACCCTGGAAGCGGTATCGGAGAATAATAATTACCATCAGTTCGCCAAGCAGATCCTGAAAAGTAACTGGGTCAAGCCGAACAAGCGTATTTTCGACAATACCAAGATCAGCGATCACTTTGCGATCATTCCTACCACACAGGTGCCAAAGAACCTGTCCGAGCCTGAACAGAAATTGTACGACCTGGTAACGCGCCGTTTCATGGCGGTGTTCTTCCCGGCGGCAGAATTTCAGGTGACGACTCGCATCACCGAAGTATCGGGCCATCAGTTCAAGACTGAAGGCAAGGTCATGACTAATCCAGGCTGGCTGGCAATCTACGGCAAAGAAGTCCAGGATGAAAAAGATCCTGAGAACAAGGGCAATCTGGTTGCCGTAGCCAAGGGCGAAAAAGTCAAGACGGACTCCATCGTCGCCAACGGTCTGGTGACCAAACCGCCTGCACGCTATTCGGAAGCGACGCTGTTGTCGGCCATGGAAGGCGCCGGCAAGCTGGTGGATGATGAAGACCTGCGCGAGGCGATGGCCGGCAAGGGACTGGGCACGCCGGCAACGCGCGCTGCCATCATTGAGGGTTTGCTGAACGAGAAATACCTGCTGCGCGAGGGGCGAGAACTGATGCCTACCGCCAAAGCTTTCCAGCTGATGACGCTGCTGCGCGGCCTGGGTGTAGACGAGCTGACGTCGCCGGAGCTGACAGGGGAGTGGGAGTACAAGCTGTCGCAAATGGAACGCGGCAAGATCAGCCGTGAAGAGTTCATGCGCGAAATTGCGCAGATGACGCAAATCATCGTCAAGCGCGCCAAGGAGTACAACAACGATACGATCCCTGGTGATTATGCGACGCTGAAAACACCTTGCCCGAATTGCGGCGGGGTAGTGAAAGAAAACTATCGCCGCTTCGCCTGCACCAAGTGCGAATTCTCGATGAGCAAGACGCCGGGCAGCCGCCAGTTTGAAGTAGCGGAAGTCGAAGAGTTGCTGAACAAGCGTGAGATCGGTCCTTTGCAGGGCTTCCGCTCCAAGATGGGCCGGCCTTTTGCGGCCATCCTGAAAATCGTGCCGGATGCAGACAACAGCAATATGAAGCTGGAGTTTGATTTCGGCCAGAGCCAGGATGACGAAGACAGCGAAGGCGTCGACTTCACCGGCCATACTGCGCTGGGACCTTGCCCCAAATGCGCTAACGGCGTCTACGAGATGGCCTTGTCTTATGTATGCGAGAAATCCGTCTCCAAGCCCAAGACCTGTGATTTCCGCAGCGGTCGCATCATCCTGCAACAGGAAATCCTGCCGGAACAGATGGCCAAGCTGCTCAATGAAGGCAAGACGGATCTGTTGCCGGGCTTTATTTCTCAACGTACGCGGCGGCCGTTCAAGGCTTTCCTGGTGCGCGGCAAGGACGGCAAGGTCAGTTTTGAATTTGAAGAGCGCAAAGCCAAGGCGCCCGCCAAAGGAAAAGCTGCAGCAGCTGCGGCCGAGCCTGACACAGAAGAGGCGAAACCAGCCAAGAAACCGGCTGCACGCGCCACTGCAGTGAAGGCAGCAAAAGCACCCGCCAAAGCGGCGCCCGCAAAAACTGCGGCGGCTAAAAAGCCGGCCGCCAAAAAGAAAGCGGCAGCCTGATCGAATCGCAGCGAGGGCCTGATATGCCGGCCCCCGCTGCAACTTCGCTGGCAAAAGCCCGGGCATTTCGTTTATAGTTGACGAATATTCCATGTAGGGAGCTGTCGCTGCACGGGACCGGCTGGATGTTGCGGCCTCCCTTCGCCGGCGGCACTGCCGAACTGGTCAATGTGGCAAGGCCGGCGCAAAGCGCCTGAGTAAACACTAAGCTTCATGTCGCCAGAAAGCGATAAGGATCAACATGGATTTGAATCAGTTGTTGGCGACCACTCGCGCTGAATTCCTCCGGACGTTTGTGGACGCGGTCAATAACTCCCTGCCACACGCAATTGAAGGCCTGTATACGAAAGCGGACCAGAGCCGCTCCTCCATCGAACAGGGCTGGGTGCTGACCGCCCGCAGTGTATTGCGGGTAAGGCAGGAACAGCTGGTACAGCAGATGCGCAAGGAGATGGAGCATCTGCTGAACCGCAGTTTCCAGACTACCTATAACAGCTTTCGCCCTTCGGTTGCCTTCCAGAGCGACACGCTGGCGCTGATCGAATCTTCCGTCATGGAGGACGAGCTTCGCATCAACCAGATCACGCAAAATTTCCGTAATGAAGCCGAAGAACAGCTGCGCGACCTGAATATCCGCATTGCGCTGCTGTTTGAACAGGATACGATCAATGAAAGGGAAAACCCTTTCCGCCCTTATCTGTTTTCGCGTTGCATCGCCAAATCAGTGGAGAGCCTGGAGCAGAGCGAGGCACTGAATTCGATCCTGTTGACGCAGCTGTCGGAAGTGCTGGCGCCCCACATGGTGGACATCTACAACAGCGTGAACTCACAGTTGGCCAAGCACGGCATTGCCGCGCAATTGCAGTTGAAGATTAAAAAATCCCCGACCCAGCCTGGCGTTTCTGCGCAATACCAGGCAGACGAAGTGCTGGCGGATGACATCGTTGCCGGTGCGGCGGCTGCAATGCCGGGCGCTCGCGGCCAGGGTGGCAATGCCGGCGGTTCAGGCTCGGCCGAATACGGTGGAGCTGGCGGAGCCAGTGGAGCCGGGACTGCAGGGCAGTATGAAATCGGCGGCAAGCAATACGATATAGATTCGCGTGTTCTGTCGTCGGACGCTCCCAAGGGTCGGGTGGAGCAATTGCTGGATTCGGTGCGTGTGATGGCTGGCGGCATTGTCAGCTCGTTGCCGGGGCGCGGCGCGCCCACAGGCGGACAAGCTGTGCCAGAAGCCGAAGCAGGGTATGCCGGCGCGGCAGAAGCCATCGGCGGTTCAGGCAAACCGGGTTGGCTGGGCGGCGGCCAGGCGGTAGGCGACGTGCTGCGCAGATTTTTTTCTGACGGCGCTTCAAACTGGCAGGCCAAAGTCGCGAATCATCTGAGCGAGGCTGGTGTTGCAGAAGGTTCGCCCTTTCCAAATTCCCAATTGAACTATGACGGCGGCTTGAGCGCATCTACCGTGCAGCGCGCTGATACGGTGCTGACAGGCTCGGTGCGCCAGTTGCAGAACACGCATACACCGCCGACCGAGCAGATGCTGGATCAGCATGGCGAGGTGCGCAACCTGATCCTGGAACGCCGTTCGCAGCTTAACAGCGAAGCCAAGAGTGTCGATGAGCAGATGACGATAGACATCGTCGCGATGCTGTTTGAGTTCATCCTGCGCGATACGCAGGTACCTGCCGAAGTACGGGCCCAGCTCGGCCGTCTGCAGTTCCTGGTGCTGAAAATGGCGTTGCGCGACTCCACGCTGCTGACGCAAAAGGGGCATCCTGTACGTTTGCTGGTCAACCGCATAGGGTCGATCTCGCTGGGCTTGAAGCAATTAGATCCGAGCGGTACGCAGCTTACCAAGGAAATCGTCAGGATAGTTGCCACGCTGCTAGATGACGAGACCGAAGATTCAGCGATGTTCGCCAAGGCGCTGGACGAACTGGATGCGTTTATCGCGCACGAACTGCGTGCCCGCAATAACGTGGAAAGCACGGTGCAGGCGGTGGAGCAGGCGCAGAACCGTACCTTGCGCTTTGCCCATACAACGGCGCAAATGGCGCAGGCACTGGCGGACCTGACCATCGACCCTTATCTGCAGGGTTTTTTACGCAACGACTGGGTGCATGCAATTGAGCATGCCGACCGCACGGACGCGAAGCGCGCGCGCCGCTTCCGTTTGCTGGTGCCGGATCTGCTGTGGAGCATTGTTCCCAAATTGACGCCGGATGACCGCAGCCAGCTGTTTGCTCTATTGCCCATCATTCTGAATACCTTGCGCGAAGGCCTGGGCCTGATGGGCTGGGACTCCACCCGGCAACAGGGTTTGCTGAACTGGCTGGTGGATGCCCATACCAGCGCCTTGAAAGCCTCCCCGAACGCGCCGGCTTCGCCGCATTTGCCCGTTATTCACACGCATTTCAGTAAATTCATTGATAACCCGGAGGCCGATACGCCGCCGGCGCTGGCGCCGGATAGTGCCGAGAACCGGCAATTCCTGGATGATGCGATCAAGGAAATGAATATAGAAGTGCAATGGATAGACCGGATACTGGAAGATGACCAGCAGCTGGCCACCGATGTGCCGGGCAACGACGATGCGGCAAGCCAGCAGGCCAATGAAGCAATGGTCATGCAGAAATTGCAAAACGGCGTCGCACTGGAAATCACGCTGGGCAGCAAGCCTGGTCTGGGGCGCCTGAGCTGGGTGGATCCGCAATTGTCCAGCCTGGTGCTGACGCTGGATGGGCAAACTGCGCCATCCATGGTCAGCGTACAGATGTTTCGCCGCTTGATTGATCATGGTCGGGTGCGCTTCCTGGAAGCCGAGCCGCTGTTCGAGCGCGCAGTGCAGTCCTTGCTGCAATCGGCAGACAGCATGAATTCTGCTGCGCATTGATATATTGATGTAAGGAAACCGCATGCTGGGCCGACTGATCTTTTTCGGCTTCAGGAATTTCCTGTCGCTGCGCATAGGCGCCACGCTGCCGATAATGAAATGACACTGCAAGAGATGAGCATGCCTAAACAAAATCGCTACAATAGTGGCTTGGTGGCAAATGTCGCGCTGCTTACTACAATGCTAATGTCCAGTACGGTGTATGCGCAGGCAGCCGCCAGCAAGACGCCTGCGCTAGATGAAAATACGGTGGCGACGATAGAGTTGCCCTTGCTGGCAGGCTGGTATCAGGGCAAGCTGGTGCATTACATTTCTACCGACATGTCCGACCAGGGCATGGCGCAGCAGACCGCGACCAATTATGTGCCCCGGCTGAAGCATGCACTGCGGCCCCCTGTGCCGGGCCAGCCTTCAGCGGTGGACCGCGTGTATAAATTCCCTAATTTCAACCAGGGCAGCGTATTTCCATCGGCACCCCAGCCGGCAGGTTATGCCAGTACGAGTGCCGAATACACACCTTTATGGGTGGTCTATATGGTGAGCTGGCTGCCGGGGGCCAAGCCCCGGGTACTGCGCTCTGAAGAGGAGGTGCTGGATGCGGAAGACAAGAAACTGGTCAGCATCCAGGCGACCGACATCGTCGTGAATTGCCCCATCCTGTTTTTAATGAAAGATGGCAAGCTGCAGCAATTCACCATTCACGTGCAGAAACCCTGAGTCTGTCCATCAAGCCGGCAGACGCTAATCTTTGCTGGCCTCTATATCCGGTTCAAAAAAGCACCATTTAGCCTGCGGCCAGGTTTGCTGTATGCTTTCCTCGACTTCATTGATGGCGTGTACCAGCGCCAGGTCTGATGCCTGGCGATGCATTTTGGCCTGCACGGCCACCATCAATTGCTCACCCCATTGCAGCGTAATCAGGTTGATCACCGATTCCACGTGGGGGTGCGCCTCTATATGTGCCTTGATCGCATCATTGACTTCCGGCGCAGCGGATTCGCCGGTGATCATCGCCTTGACTTCGCGCGTAACGAAGAAGGCCACAATCATCAGCAGGATGCCGACGATGATGGAGCCTACTGCATCCCATACCGGATTACCTGTAGTAACAGCCAGCACAACCGCCGCAAAAGCAACCGCGAGGCCTGCCAGGGCGGCAATGTCTTCGCCTGCAACCACCATTAGTTCTGACTGCCGGGTTTCGCGGAACCACCTGATGAAAGACTTGCCCTGGGAAATCTTGTTGATTTCCTTCATCGCACCATACAGAGAGAATGCCTCCAGCGTGACCGAAATACCTAGCACAGCCAGTGCGACCAGCGGATTTTTGATGGCCTCTGGATGCTTCAGCCTTTCCACGCCTTCCATCACCGAGAAGGCGCCGCCCAGAAAAAACAGCAGTAGCGCCACCATCATCGCCCAGAAATAGACAACGCGGCCATACCCCATGGGATGGGAAGCGCTAGGAGGGCGCTTGGCTTCTTTAAGGCCCAGCAGCAGGAACACCTGGTTCACGCAATCGGCGAGGGAATGGATTGCTTCCGCCAGCATGGCGCCGGAGCCGGTAAAGGCGGCGGCCGCAAACTTTGCTACAGCGATTCCGCCATTGGCGCCGAGAGCGTAGAAGATGGCCTTGGTAGAGCCTTCGTTATTGGATGACATGGTCTATATATAGGTATCAGTAAAGGTCAGCAAATGAGGTATTGGATAAGTCAGGGATAAACATAACGGCTTCTTCGTAATCTTGCAATAAATCTAATCAATGAAAATAGTTTATAAAAAAGCTTGCCAAGTTTGACGGGGTCTTGCTATAGTTCGGCTCCCGTCGAGACAGGCAGTAAATAAGTCGAAACGCAGCGCGAAATGCGCGGGGTTTCGAGCT
>JAYSKH010000202.1:0-15320 GCA_043726505.1 Undibacterium sp.
AGTGCTGGGGCAGGTTGAACAGGTCAAAATGGTTTTGCATCGGAACGTGGTTTGGCTGAAATGGCTAAGGAGACAGAAGCTAAGAGGCAGTAAGCAGAATCATTCCGCTGAACCACTTGGTTACAATAACCGTGAGGCCCGGGTTCAGCGCTGTATCGGCGTATAGCTTCGGCGGTATTAAATCCGGAAGCTTTCGCCGCAACCGCATTCGTCCTTGACGTTGGGGTTGTAGAACTTGAAGCCTTCGTTCAAACCTTCACGTGCAAAATCAAGCTCTGTGCCGTCGATGTAAGGCAGACTTTTAGGGTCAACGAACACCCTCACGCCATGCGACTCAAAAACGCTGTCGTCGCCTGTCATTTCATCCACGTATTCCAGTTTGTATGCCATGCCGGAACAGCCGGTCGTGCGTACGCCAAAGCGCAGGCCTATGCCTTTGCCCCGGCGCTCCATATACCGCGTGACGTGCTTCGCGGCTTTTTCTGTCAAGGTAATTGCCATGTTCAGCAGCCTAAATAAATGAAATCGACAATCAGGCTGCCTGATCGGCAGCAACGCCATGCTTGGTTTTGTAGTCCAGCACGGCAGCCTTGATTGCATCTTCAGCCAGAATGGAGCAGTGGATCTTTACAGGCGGCAGCGCCAGTTCTTCGGCGATCTGCGTATTCTTGATGGCCAACGCCTGGTCCAGCGTCTTGCCCTTGACCCATTCAGTCACCAGCGACGAAGACGCAATCGCGGAACCGCAGCCATAAGTCTTGAATTTTGCATCTTCGATCAGGCCATCGGCGCCAACCTTGATCTGCAGTTTCATCACGTCGCCGCAGGCAGGCGCACCAACCATGCCAGTACCGATCGTGTCATCGCCCTTGTCGAAAGCGCCGACGTTGCGTGGATTTTCGTAGTGGTCCAACACTTTGTCTGAGTATGCCATTTTGATGCTCCTTGCCTAAATGATTTGAGTAGGATTAAAACCGGGCGGGGTTAGTGGGCTGCCCATTGGATGGAGCTGATATCAACGCCATCCTTGTACATATCCCATAGCGGCGACAATTCGCGCAGCTTGCCCACTTTGGCTTTAAGTAAATTAATCGTGAAGTCGATATCTTCTTCTGTCGTGAAGCGGCCTATCGTGAAACGGATGGAGCTGTGCGCCAGCTCGTCGCTGCGGCCCAGCGCGCGCAATACGTACGAAGGCTCCAGGCTGGCGGACGTGCATGCCGAACCGGAAGACACGGCGATATCCTTGATCGCCATGATCAGTGATTCGCCTTCTACATAGTTGAAGCTGACGTTCAGGTTGTGCGGTACACGGTGTTCCATGTCGCCATTGACATAGGTTTCTTCGATTTCCATCAGGCCTTTTGCCAGGCGGTCGCGCATGGCGCGGACATGGGTCAGCTCGCTGTCCATTTCTTCCTTGGCGATGCGGAAGGCTTCGCCCATGCCGGCGATCTGATGCGTCGGCAGCGTGCCCGAACGCAGGCCGCGCTCATGGCCACCACCATGCATCTGCGCTTCTATGCGCACACGCGGCTTGCGGCAGATATACAGCGCGCCTATGCCTTTGGGGCCATAGGTTTTATGCGCGGTGAAAGTCATCAGGTCAACCTTGGTCTTTTGCAGGTCGATAACGACCTTGCCGGTTGCCTGCGCAGCGTCGCAATGGAAGATGATGCCTTTTTCACGGCACAGCGCACCGATTTCGTCGATAGGCTGGATCACGCCGATTTCATTGTTGACCAGCATCACGGAGACCAGGATGGTGTCCGGGCGGATGGCTGCCTTCAACTGCTCTATGGTGATCAGACCGTTGTCCTGCGGTTGCAGGTAAGTGGCCTCAAAACCCTGACGTTCCAGTTCACGCACGGTATCCAGCACTGCCTTGTGCTCGGTTTTTACCGTGATGATGTGTTTGCCCTTGGACTTGTAGAACTGCGCAGCACCCTTGATTGCCAGGTTGTTGCCTTCAGTCGCGCCGGATGTCCAGATGATTTCGCGCGGGTCGGCATTGACCAGCGCTGCCACGTGGCCACGCGCTTCTTCAACTGCCGCTTCCGCATCCCAGCCATACATATGGCTGCGCGATGCTGGGTTACCAAATTGCGCGCGCAGGAAAGGGATCATCTTGTCGGCAACGCGCGGATCTACTGGCGTCGTCGCCGAGTAATCCATGTAAATTGGAAAGTGCGGAGCCTTGATGGCATCTATCAAGCTTTTTTCCAGAGGGGCGTTCATGTAGTGCTCCAATAAAATATAAGTTACTTCTGTTTGCTTAAGACGGCGATTAAGGCGGCCTTAAGGCGTTACGTGGTTGTGATGAACAATGACCACGTTCTTTTCCGCATTCTTTTGTTTTTGCTGATTAACCAGATCCTGCAAGGACACAGAATCCAGATAATCCACCATTTTCGCATTCAGCGTTGCCCACAGCTCGTGCGTCATGCAGCGCGCACCGGTCGCCTGGTCGGCGCCATGGCAATTTTCCTTGCCGCCGCACTGCGTTGCATCCAAGGGCTCATCCACGGCAATGATGATGTCTGCCACGGTGACTTGCTGTGCCTTCCGTGCCAGGCTGTAACCACCGCCAGGACCGCGTACCGACTCCACAATTTCATGCCTGCGCAGCTTGCCGAACAGCTGTTCCAGGTAGGACAAGGAAATATCCTGACGCTGGCTGATTCCTGCAAGCGTCACCGGACCCTTGTCCTGGCGCAATGCCAGGTCTATCATGGCCGTTACTGCAAAACGGCCTTTCGTAGTTAGACGCATGAATCATGTACTCCGGGCTTTAGGCTTTACTATTAATCAACATTGCTCTTGTTAAATAATTACTTTTAACCCGAGATGTTGAGCGATTTGATCAAGTATAACAAACTTGAGTGATTCTGTCAGGAATAGCCCTTATTGCACTATGGGAAAGCCTCTTTTTAGATGCCAATCCTTACCCGATAGATGGTCTCGGACATAACAATAATCAACATGAAAAAACGCCTTATCCGGATTTTTATTTTATTGACGGTGTTGTCCACTTGGGCGGCGCATGCGCAAACATCGCGGCTTGACGCGGTCATTCAGTCGGGCAGCTTGCGTGTCTGTATGACCGGCGACTACCGGCCATTTACCTACCAGCGCGGCGACGGCAGCTTTGAGGGCATGGATGTCGATCTGGCCATGTCGCTGGCAAAGGCGATGGGCGTGCAGGCGCAGTTCATCAAGACCACGTGGGGCGGTCTGATGGATGATTTTTTGGCAAAATGCGATATTGTGATGGGTGGGGTTTCAATCACGCTGGAGCGACTGAAAAAAGCCGGCTTTGCGCAATCGCACATGCTGGATGGCAAATCAGCAATCGCGCGCTGCGCCGATGCGGCAAAGTTCCAAAACCTGGCTGCCATTGATCAGCCTGGCGTGCGCGCCATCGTCAATCCGGGCGGCACCAATGAACGTTTTGCCCGCGCCAATTTCAAACAGGCGACGGTGATACCGCACCCGGACAATGTCAGCATTTTTGAGCAGATCGTGCAGGGTAAGGCTGATATTATGGTGACTGACAGCAGTGAAACTTTATGGCAAAGCAAACAGCATCCAGAATTATGCGCGATCAATCCAGACAAACCGCTGCAGTTTGCGGAAAAGGCCATCATGCTGCCGCGCGCGGACGTTGCGTTCAAGGCCTGGGTTGATGCGTGGATGCATATGCAAAAGGAGACGGGCGCCTACCAGCAGGTGTTCGATAAATGGCTGAAGTAGGAAGCGGATAAAAACCGGCGATTCAGCCCGCCTGCCGCGATTGCAGATACATCTGCTCTACTTTTTCGCGCGCCCATGGAGTCTTGCGCAGGAATTTCAGGCTGGACTGTATGCTGGGGTCGTGCGTGAAGCAGCGGATGTTGATACGTTTTCCCATTTCTTCCCAGCCGTAAAACGCCACCAGGTCAGTAAGGATTGCCTCAAGGGTCATGCCGTGCAGCGATGCAGCGGGATTTGCCGGCTTCATTTTTTCACCTTCATCTTTTCGTTAATTTTCATCGCCTTGCGCTCAGCCGTATATGCCCACCACGGTAGCGCTTGAGCGCCTTCCATGAAGCGCACCGCTGACATGAAAGTATCAAGCACGCAGGGGTCATGCCTGGCGTTGGTCGCTTCGCACAAATTCTCATACAGTTGCACAGGGTCTTTTCCTACCAGCTGCTGCGGAGTATGAATACCAATCAGCTTCAGGTCGGCGGCGCAGGCCTTGCCTATATTGGGAAGGTCTTCCAGTTTGACGGCGTTTTCTCTCGATGTCTTGGGCATATGGATCTCCTAAGGACGGTACCAGAGCTCGGGGCGTTTGTCCGGCAAGCTGTTCGGCCCCAACAGCGGATTTTTTAATTCAAGCACGCGGCGTTTACCCAGGTTCGCACTTTTAATCATCGGCAACTGGTATTTTCGAAACAAGCTTTCAAAGCTGCCGTTTGCAATCGCTTTTTCCAGACCTACACGCAAATCCCTGGCCAGCTCGGGCCGCCGCGGGCTGACGAAAAAATACAATGCGGCAGGGTAGTGCAGTACGATCTGCTGCTCTATCTCCAGGTTATGCTCGGGATGTACGCGTAATTCATCGCCGATTTCCATGATGGAGCGTGGGAAATAATCGAAGCGCTTGCCGGTCAGCATATTGAACAGCGCATCATAAGCTGTTGCTGTGACGACCGGCAAGCCATTACTTTGCAGGATGGGCGTATCCGGCCAGTCATGCTCCTGTCCGGCCTTGAAGGACCGCATATCTTGAACACTCTTTACGCCGTGAAAAATATCACGGCGTTCCGCTTTTACCAGCGCGATGCGCCAGCCTATCAGGCCCTTGTCTATCGGTATTTTTACCGCCAGCAGCTGCGCCTCCCTCTCGGCGCTGGTCATGGTCCACAGCAGATCAGCCTCGCCATGCTCCGAAAGCATTTCCTGGATGACGCGCGCCTGCTGCATTTTCAGATTTGTTGCTGCCAGCTGGTATTTTTTTCCACTGAGACGAAGACCCAGGTTCAATATCGCGAGTATGTATTCCGATTGCGGATCATCTTCCGTAAACAATTGCGGATAGCGCACGACTGCCGTTTCCGCCGCGGCGGATAGTATGGGGCTGCCGATGATCAGCAATGCAAGCAGCATGCACAGAAAACTGTGCAGCGGATATTTTTTCATTCTGTTCAAAGAGGGACATTAACCGTCGCGCCATCTGGCGGCGTTGCTATCGCCGGAAGCCGTCAGGCACAGAAACCATTTCCCGTAACGTGGCACCAACGAAATGATGTCATAGGGAAAGCGAATACTACTTGGTTTTTAGGCCGAGTACATGGCCAGGATGTAACATTTTGCCACTGCCCGCATATACATTCTTGACGGAAGCAAAAATCCGGCCCGCTCGCACGGTACCGGATTTTTTTGACAGCAGCGTTACATTGTTACCAGCAGATGAAAATGCAGGCAGGTTTACTTTTGCTTAGATATCAAAGCTGATGCCCTGTGCCAGCGGCAGTGAGTGGCTGTAGTTGATGGTATTGGTAGAGCGGCGCATGTATGCCTTCCATGCATCCGATCCCGATTCACGGCCGCCGCCGGTTTCTTTCTCGCCGCCGAAAGCGCCGCCGATTTCAGCACCGCTGGGGCCGATATTAACGTTGGCGATGCCGCAGTCGCTGCCGCTGTCAGACATGAAGGCTTCGGCTTCGCGGATATCCGTCGTAAAGATGCTGGACGACAGGCCCTGCGGCACTGCATTGTTCATCGCGATAGCCTGTTGCAGATCCGTATAGCGGACGATGTACAGGATGGGCGCAAAGGTTTCGTGGTGCATGACGTTGCCCTGAGAAGGCATTTCCACCAGGGCAGGGCGCACATAAAAGCCGCCTTCGCAGGCTGCGACTGTCACGCGTTCGCCACCGGTGACCACGCCTTGTTCGTCGCGCGCAGCAGCAAGCGCAGTCTGCATGCCGTCAAAGGCGGCGTGGTCGATCAGCGGGCCGATCAGCGGGCCGATCAGCGTCGTTTTCTCTAGCGGATTGCCTATCGGCAGGCCGGCATACACTTTCTTCAGCCGCGGCACCACTGTGTCATACACGCTGTCATGCACGAACAGGCGGCGCAAGGTTGTGCAGCGCTGGCCGGCAGTGCCGACGGCGGAGAAGGTGATGGCGCGCACAGCCATTTCCAGGTCGGCGCTAGGGGCTACGATCATTGCATTATTGCCGCCCAGTTCCAGGATGGTTTTTGCCAGGCGTACTGCGCAGTCTTCGGCCACCTTGCGGCCCATGCGGGTGCTGCCTGTGGCACTGACCAGCGGAACACGTTTGTCATTGACCATCTGCGCGCCAGCTTCGCGGTCGCCGATGATCAGTTCAGCCAGGCCTGCAGGTGCTTCGCTGCCAAAGCGTGCAACGGCTTTCTGGAACAGCGCATGCACGGCAACAGCCGTCAGCGGTGTTTTTTCCGATGGTTTCCATGTCACGCTATTGCCGCACACAAAAGCCAGTGCGGCATTCCAGGCCCATACAGCAACCGGGAAATTGAAAGCGGAGATCACGCCTACCACGCCCAGCGGGTGCCAGACTTCCATCATCCGGTGGCCTGGGCGTTCGGATGCGATTGTCAGGCCATATAGCTGGCGCGACAGTCCCACGGCGAAATCGCAGATATCGATCATTTCCTGCACTTCACCCAGGCCTTCCTGCAAAATCTTGCCGGCTTCCAGCGTCACCAGTTTGCCCAGTGCTTCCTTGTGCGTGCGCAGTTCTTCGCCGAACAGGCGTACCAGTTCGCCGCGGCGCGGCGCAGGCACATTGCGCCATTGCAGGAATGCGGCATGTGCGCGGTCTATCTTGACTTTTACCTGGTCCGCATTATCGGCGCGCAGAACGGCGAGCACCTGGCCGCTGATCGGCGACGTGCTGGTAATGTCCTTGCCTTCGTAGTCGGCAAGTTTGGCGCCCATTTCAGACAGCAGCGCTGCCAGGACGGCTTGATTTGTTTCCATATCTATCTCCGAAAATGGCCCAGCCGGGCCATTTGAATCTTGTTTCTCGTTTTAATCAGCGTGCCCTCGAATAGAAGACGGCTGATCCAAACAGCTTAGTTAAACAGCTTAGTTAAACAGCTTAGTTAAACAGCGTAATAACGTCCAAAGCGGTTAGCCAGGAAGTCGGACAGACTGGCTTGCTCCTGGCGCACCAGTCCGTGCTTCGGTAGTTTACCCTGAACCACGAGATCTACCATAGCGCAAATTCCAGAAGCGGTCGTCAGTTGGATGGCAGACAGCAACTGGCCATTGACGACCTGGCTATAGATTTTCTTCGCATAGGTTTCCTGCTCCAGGCGGCCTTCGCGGGTCCCGGCCACGCTGACGAAGACTAGTACCACATCTTGTTTTGTCATCGGGATCGATGCTTCCATCACTTCTTTGAGGATATGGCGGCGATCTGGCTGGCCCAGTTGCAGGTCGCGTATCAGCATTTTGACGATATCGCGGTGGCCAGGGTAGCGTACGGTTTTGTAGTTCAGGTTCTGCACCTTGCCGGCCAGGCTTTCGCACAGCGTGCCCAGGCCACCAGAGGTATTGAAGGCTTCGTAATCGACGCCGTCCAGCGAGAAATGCTCGATTTCTTCCAGCGCGGAAGTTTCGCGCAGCCCGCCGTCCACAATCGCTTCGCAGGGATTGCAGTATTCATTGATCAGGCCGTCGGTGCTCCAAGTCAGGTTGTACTTCAGTGCGTTGCTAGGGTAAGTAGGCAGTGCGCCGACGCGCATATTGACATCGCGCAGGCGGTCAAAGCGTTTGGCAACATCATTGGCAACGATGGAAATAAAGCCTGGCGCCAGCCCGCATTGCGGAACAAAGGCGCAGTCGGCGTTTTCTGCGAGCTGCTTAACGATGCGAGTGCTTTCCACATCTTCAGTCAAATCAAAATAATGGGAATTTGCTGCCTTCGCCGCGCCCGCGATGATGGGCGTCAGGAAGTATGGGCAGGCGGATAAGGTAACTTGATGGCCGCGGATCAGCTCGGTGACTGCATTTTTGTCCGACAGGTCGGCCTGCACGGTCTTTACATTTGGGAAGGCGGCTTGCTCTACATACTTCAGGCGCTGCGGATCGCGGTCGGCCACGGTGATCTGGTAGTCTCCTGTGTGGGACAGCAGGTTCAGGATGGCGTCGCCGATTTTACCTGCGCCGAGCAGGATGAGTTTGGTTGTCATGGAAGTCTCCAGTATGCAGTTGGTAGGAAGTGCAGCTGGATCAAGTGTATTTGTTAATTTTGTCAGATAATAGAGTGTAAAATATCGTCAATATGCTCGTCGACGAGACAATATGACCAAAATTTACTATAAAAAGATGAAATGAAACCCAGCCTGGACGACGTAGACAATAAAATCCTCGCACTGCTGATGGATAACGCGCGCCTGCCGGTGACCACGATCGCCAAGCAAGTGGCCATTGCGAGGACAACCGTCATCGCACGCATAGCGGCGCTGGAGAAGAGGGGCGTGATTGCCGGTTACGGCCTGAAGCTGAACCAGGAAATGTTCCAGCCGGCAGTACGTGCCTATGTCGGCCTGTCGGTGGAGGCGCGCTACGGGGCAGGGTTGATCAAATACCTGCAGCAATTGCCTGAAGTGGAAACCCTTTGCGCCGTCAGCGGCGCCATTGATTACATGCTGACCTTACGTTGTGCGACGACCGAAGTGCTGGACCGGCTGCTGGACCAGATAGGTGCGCTGGACGGCGTGCGTCAGACGTCTACCTCCATCATCCTCAGTAAGCGCATAGACCGCGGGGCACTGTAGCCAGCTGATGCAGTTTGCCGTAAGAAAATGGCAAACCCAAAAGGAAACGGCCGGTATTTATACCGGCCGTTTTGCATGTAGAAGCAGGGTTCAGGACTGGCTGCTTGGTTTCATGGCCCTGCCGCTGGCGGGCTCATCAGCGGCATTTTTTTTGTCGGGGCACATTTCAGCGAAATGGGTTGATGTCTGCTGCAGTATTTGCAGGTGGATCGATGCACGGTCAACGCCGGTGCGGTCCAGATAGACCGGCTGCGCAGGCGAGGTTGCTGCAGCAGCGGAGGCCGAAGCAGCATTGATGGCCTTGCGGCTATCCATTTGCATGGTTTTTTCCGGCATGGTCAGCGCGATCAGGTTGGCGCAAAACGCACTGCTGATCATCATGGTGGACAAAATGATGCCCAATAAGGCGGATCTTTTTAACATGATTCTTCTGTCTTTAGATTATTTATAGTAATAATATGCGAATTCTTAGCTGAATTGCGCAGCTTCTTTGATTTTTACTGCGGAATTCAGTGTCAGCATATGCTTGGCCGCCGTTTTTAGTTGCTGTTCCTGCATCAGGCTAGCCGATTTTTCTGCTGCCGTCAGGCGCTTCGCTACCAGAATCACTGTCTGCACTTTGGCATCCTGCTCTGCCATTGCCTGTTTCTCTTCAGCGGATGGTCGTTTTGCCGAGATGACCACGGTGTGAACTGTGTTATCCATCATGATAGCAGGTGTTGATGCAGCATTGCGCGCAGTTGGTGTCATTATCAGTGCCGCCACCGTAGCCGCAGCGAACAATGCGCCCAGCATGAAAGTGGCTGTCTTTGCTGGGTAGGATGACTGCAGGCTGGTATTGGCTTTCATGTTCATCTCCGTGTGGATGCGGTATCGATGTCAGCACTGTAGGGAAGTCTTGCCCTTGTCGCTAATGCAATGCGATGAAATGCCTGAATCACGGCATAAAGCTGGCAAAAGCAGGTCTGGAATGCAAACAAAATGCCGCCTTCTTATGGCTTTCCCTATAATGAAGGCCACATTTTTGCGGGAAAAAGCATGTTTGAATCCACACCTGGCCCTTTGCGCGCCATTTGTTTTATAACGGCAGTTGTGGCGTCCAGCTCTCTGCAGACAGCCGCTGCACAGACACAGGCACCTGCGTGGGGCGCGCCTCCGGCGACGCCGGTACGCAATGTGACCACCAATTATTTCGGCAACAAGGTCAATGATCCCTACCGTTATCTGGAGCAAATGCAGGATGCGGAAGTTAAAAGCTGGATGAAGGCCCAGGCGGACTTTACCGGCGATGTTCTGTCACATATACCCGGTAGAGCGGCATTGCTGCAACGATTGACGGAGCTGGG
This sequence comes from Undibacterium sp., assembly GCA_043726505.1. Lineage (GTDB taxonomy): Bacteria > Pseudomonadota > Gammaproteobacteria > Burkholderiales > Burkholderiaceae_D > Undibacterium. The sequence continues at coordinate 10,167 of JAYSKH010000202.1, forward strand.
CAATGCATCTGAAAACATCGGCACCGTCATGGAAGCGCAGGGTGAGCAGTTTTACCTGCTGGCAGAACCAGGGCGCAATAGCCGCAGGCTGTTTGCACGTAACGCAGCCACCGGCGCGCAAAAACTGGTGCTGGACCCAGACACGCTTGCGAAGCAGGGCGAAAATTACGCGATCGATTATTTTTATCCGTCACCGAACGGTGAAATGGTCGCAGTCGGGTTGTCGCAAGGAGGTTCTGAAAATAGTGTGCTGCGGGTAGTCAAAGTCATCGACGGCAGCTTGCTGCCGGAATCAATAGATCGTGCGGGCCTCAATCATCACGGCATGGCCTGGCTGCCGGATAGCAGCGGTTTTTTCTATAACCGTTTGCCAAAACCGAGTGGCAAAGGAGCGGGCGAACGCTACAACAAGAGCATGGTATGGCGCCATGTTATAGGGCAGACAGTAGACAAGGACCAGGCCCTGATTGGTTTCGGCCTGAGCCCCCAGCGGCCATTTGGCATTGCCGATCTGCCGCACCTGCTGACAGACGCAGATTCCTCTTTTGTCATTGCTGAGGTAGAGCATGGCGACGCAGTAGACCGCAGCTATTATTTTGCCAAACTGAGCGACGCTAAGGGCGGCTCCGTGCCATGGCAGAAGCTGGCTGACCCCACGGACAGGATACATGGGGCGAGCCTGCACGGCGATCAGCTATACCTGCTGTCTTTCCAGAATGCGCCGCGCGGCAAACTGCTGCAGCTGGACCTGAAAAAACCTTTCCTGTCATCGGCCAAAACGGCCATCAAGCCCGGTACCGATGTGCTGCGCAATATAGCGGCAGCCAAAGACGCGGTGTATGTGCATGCGCTGGCCGGCGGCAACAGCAAGCTGATGCGGCTGGAACATGCGAATCTGAAAACCGACGTGCTGGAGCTGCCGTTTAACGGCAGCATACGCCAGCTCGTTACTGATCCGGCGAGCGAAGGCGCGCTGGTGGCGCTGGAGGGATGGACGAGTCCTAAACTGGTGTTCAGGGTGAGCCCCGAGGGCCGCTTTACCAATACCGAAATAGCGCGCGCATCGCCGGTCAACTTCAGTGACATCACCAGCAAGCTGGTAATGGTCAAAAGCCATGACGGCGTGCAGGTGCCTGTTTCGCTGTTGTACCGTAAGGGCATGAAGCAGGACAGCAGCAATCCGACCATCCTTATCGGGTATGGCGCCTACGGCATCACGATGTCGCCCAGCTTTGACGCAATGCGGCTGGTCTGGCTGGAGACGGGCGGCATCATTGCCATCGCCCACGTGCGCGGCGGCGGGGAGCTGGGGGAGGACTGGCACCAGGGTGCACATATATTGAACAAGGCCAATACGGCGCTGGACTTTATCGCCGCTGCCGAATACCTGATTAAAAATGGCTACACGTCCAGCACCAAACTGGCAGGGCAGGGGCGCAGTGCCGGCGGTATTACCATAGGCGGCGCCATCAACCGCAGGCCTGAACTGTTTGCCGCAGCATACAGCGGTGTGGGCTTGTCTGACTTGCTACGGGCAGAACTGACCCCTAACGGACCGCCCAACATCGCCGAGTTTGGCAGTGTCAAGAATCCGCAGCAGTTCAAAGCCATGCTGGCCAACAGCCCTTATCACAACGTTCGCGATGGCACTGCTTATCCGGCCGTGATTGTCACCACCGGCGCCAATGATCCGCGCGTGGCATCGTGGATGTCTGCCAAGTTTGCAGCCCGGCTGCAGGCTGCATCCTCCAGCGGCAAGCCGGTGCTGCTGCGCGTGGACTACAACGGCGGACATGGTTTGGGTTCCGGCAAAACCCAGGTCATTGCCGAAACCGCGGACGTATGGTCCTTCTTTTTGTGGCAGATGGATGTGCAGGGCTTCGGCTACAAATAGTCGCTGTTAGCACGGCGGCGCTGGAAGCGCAGGCTATACGCGCACCAGCAGCTTGCCCAGGTTTTTGCCTTCAAACAGCATGTTCAGCGCCTCCGGCAACTGGTCGAAACCATCAACGATGGTTTCATCAAAGACGATGCTCCTGTCTTTTACCCAGGGAGCGACGATGGCGCGCATTTCATCCATCCTGTAGACGAAATCCCTGGCCAGGATGCCCTGTATCGTCGCCCTCTGGAACAGCATGTGCTGCAGCATGCGCGGCGCCAGATCAGGATGATCAAGGCCGCCGTCATACTGGCTGATGGTGCCGCAGATGATGATGCGTGCCCTGAGCTTGATCAGCGGTATCACTGCATCGGTGACCATGCCGCCCACATTGTCGAAATAGATGTCGACGCCGCCGGTTTGCTTTTGAATCTCTGCCGCCAGCGCGGCACTATCGTTAAAGGCCTTGTAGTCAACCGCCGCATCAAGACCCAGCGTTTCAACCAGATACCTGCATTTTTCGGCACCGCCAGCGATGCCGACTACACGGCAGCCGGCGCGTTGGCCGAACTGTGCCACCAGCGAACCTACCGCCCCTGCTGCGCCGGACACCACCAGTGTTTCGCCGGGGCGTGGACGGCCCGCTTCCATCAGCCCGAACCACGCAGTCCTGCCGGGCATGCCGAGCACGCCCAGTGCCGTGGACACAGGCGCAGCATCCGGGTTCAGTTTTTGCAGATCGTTGGCATGGCATTTGTCGAACAACTGCCAGCCGTTGTAGCCCAGCACCCAGTCTCCTGGCTGGAAACGTTCGCTGGCAGACGCCAGTACCTGACCTACCATGCCGGCACGCTGCACTATGCCCAGCGGATGCGGTACATCATAGGTGCGCCGCTCATGCTGCTGGATGCGCATATAAGGGTCCACGCTGATATAACGGGCTTGCACCAGCACTTCGTTACTGGACAGTGAGTCGTCAATGACGCTCTCGCGCAACTCATAGTGTTCCACGCCTACGCGGCCTTCCGGGCGTTTAACGTAAAACCACTGCCTGTTCTGGAAAATGTTGGTTTGCATGTCTGTCTCCTGCTGATCGTTATTCATCAATGTAGGTCAGTATCGGCGATATTTATATACTTTTGTTCGATAAAAATTCAATAATTATGTCTTTAAATTCACTTCATCAGGTTTCGTATGCTCGATTTGGCTACCTTGAGGCACTTCCTTGTGATTGCGCGCTACCAGAATCTGGCGGTTTCGTCGGAGCAGCTGCATCTGACACCGGGCGCCTTATCCAAGTCGCTGAAGCGCCTCGAAGATGAACTGCAGGTCCGGCTGTTCGACCGTGACGGACGTTCTTTGAAACTGAACCTGGAAGGGGAAAAACTAAAGTCGCGCGCTGCGGCTTTGCTGGCGGCGGCAGAGCAGTTGCAATCTGAATTTGCCGGAGACAAACAAGCCTTCAAGTGCCGCATCGCTGCACCAGCGCTGCTGCAATTACGCTGGGGACAGGAAGCGGCTGAACACATCCTGGCCGATTATCCGAGGGCTCAATTTAATTTCGAGCAAAAGACTGAACACGCGGCGCTGGCGGCCGTACTTTCCGGCGAAAGCGATGTGGCCGTGGTCACCACATCGGTTACCGCTACATTGGACGCGCGGCTGGCATCGCTGCCGTTGGGCGAGACAGAGTTCAAGGTCGCTATCGCTCCCCGGCATCCGCTGGCGCTGGCTGGAAAAACACAGGTTGATGTGCAGCAGGTGCTGCAATTCGATTTTGCCGCTCTGCTCACACCGCCCTTCGTTTCGCTGGAGCGCCATGCAGCGACGGATGGCTGGCGCGACGATGTATTCCCCAGGACCATACGTTACCGCAGCGATGATCTGCTACTGATCAGCCAGCTTCTGGCGGAGGGAAAGGCGCTGGCTTACTTGCCCGACTATGTGATCCAGCGCCTGGGAATGCAGGTACTGGCTATTACCGGATGCCCTTATTTTTGCAGGCAATCCGTAGTGCTGGTGCACCGGGAATCTGCCGGACTGGGCTGGATAGCGGCGCTCGCGGGCATGTACAAAAACTGAATTGTGTTTTGATCTGGGTGCTTGTTGCGGTGCGGTACAATGCTAGCTTGCGCTGCAACTGCAGATGCCTTCGCAATTCCTGCACCGCCGTTTCAGACTCGCACTGCTTATTTTTACTTTTCTGGTTCCCTCATGACCCGCCCTCGTTTTTTACCCGACAACCTGACGCTGATGCTGTTGAGCGTTATTGCCATTGCCAGCATTTTCCCCTGCACAGGGCAGGTCGCCGTCGCTTTTGACTGGCTGACAACATTCATGATAGGCCTGCTGTTTTTTATGCATGGCGCCAAGCTGTCTCGTGAGGCCGTCATTGCCGGCGCCTCGCACTGGCGGCTGCATCTGACGGTGCTGATATTTACCTTTGCCATTTTTCCTTTGCTGGGCCTGATACTGAAACCGGCGCTGCTGCTGATTATTACGCCGGATCTGTACCTCGGCATCCTGTTCCTATGCGTGCTGCCGTCTACCGTGCAATCGTCCATTGCATTTACCGCCGTTGCGCGCGGCAACGTGCCTGCCGCGATCTGCAGCGCATCGGCATCCAATCTGCTCGGTATTTTCTTGACGCCGGTGCTGGTCGGCATGATCGTGGTGGCGCATGGCGCCAATCATTCATCGCTGGATTCCATTCTTAAAATCGTCTACCAGCTGCTGGTGCCATTCGTGGCAGGGCAGATCGTGCGCCCGTGGATAGCACCATGGATAGAGCGGCATAAGGATGTGCTGAAGATGGTGGACCAGAGTTCCATCTTGCTGGTGGTCTATGTCGCCTTCAGCGAGGCTGTAGGGCAGGGACTGTGGAAGCAGTTGCCGCTGTACATGCTTGTCAGCCTGCTGGTCATCAGTGCGGTGATGCTCGCCATCATCATGAGCCTGGCGACCTTCACCAGCCACCGTTTTGGCTTCAGCAAGGAAGATGAAATCACCGTCGTCTTTTGCGGTTCCAAAAAAAGCCTGGCCAGCGGCGTGCCCATGGCCAAAGTGCTGTTCGCTAGCCAGTCTGTCGGCATGGTGCTGCTGCCGCTGATGCTGTTTCACCAACTGCAACTGATGGTGTGTGCGGTGATGGCGCAAAAATACGCGGCGCGCAAAGGCCAGTAAAACCAGTAATAGGTATGCCCCAGAATCAGACCGTGCCGCCACCTTATCCCGGACGGTGCCCCCTCAAAAACACTGTAATCCCTGCAGCTCGC
>JAYSKH010000203.1:0-7745 GCA_043726505.1 Undibacterium sp.
AAAAGGCAGGTGTGCCGACTCGGACGCGCGCCGTATCGAGCTGCGCGGCCCGCAGCCATCCTGGTTCAGCACCCATGGAAACTGGGTGATTTTCGCCAATGACAGTTCAGTGTGCGGCAAGGCGATGTCGCGCGCGGCCACGATCAGCGGCAATTCTCTTCCAAGAAAATGCGTAGCCAGGCTGTCCGGCGGATTCACATTGTCGGGCGCGAGGATGGCTGCCGCATCCAGCGTGTTGTTGACGACCATGCGCACCAGGTCCGGCGACCAGCCTGCCACCACGCGCGGCGTTAGCCGCGGGAAATCGCGCCGCAATGCATCGATAGGGTCGCTCAGCGCCTGTTCGGCCAAAAAGGGCGGCACGCCCATGCGGAAATCGCCGGATACCTCGGCATCCGGCTGCGTGGAGGCCACCAGGTCAGCCACCGATGCCAGGATCTGCCGTCCGCGCCCGTAGACTTCACGGCCCGCGCCGGTGGGCTTCAGCGGTTTGGACAGCCTGTCCAGCAACTCCACGCCTAGCTGCGTTTCCAGACTCTGTATGCGTCGGCTGACGCCGGGTTGCGTCAGGTGCAGCTGCTTGGCGGCGGCAACGATGGAGCCAGTATCGACAACGGCAACAAAAGCGGCAATGTCATGCGTGTTCAAAATAAATCCGCATAAAGTTTATGATAATAATGCGGTTGTATCATATAAGGATGGCGGGCACAATGGCGGAAATGTAAAAAGCGTGCTCTTACGCCCCGGTTGCCAGTTCCCTCTACTGAGCCGGTTCACTCTTCAAAGGTCGTTATGCATCCAAGCCAGCAACGCCGGGAGCGGGATCGCCGTTCCGCCGACTTGTCTTCCAGTCAAGCTCCTGCCGCTTTAAAAACAGATGCCATCGTCACGGCGATGCCGCTTGCCCCGGCGCTTGCTCCCACGCTTGTTCCCACTCTGGCGGCGGAAATTTCCGGATCGCAGCAGTTCTTGTACGCAGCGATGATAGGCGTGCTGATCATCAACCTGTTTGCGCCGCAAACCCTGCTGGAACAGATAGGCACGGCACTAGGGTTGGCGCAAGATCAGCGCGGCTTGATTGCCATGCTGCCGCAACTTGGTTACGCCGCCGGCCTGCTACTTGTGGTGCCGCTGACAGACTTGACCGAAAACCGCGCACTGCTCACCCGCGTTACTAGCTGTTGCGCGCTGGCGCTGGCCTGTGCCGCATTTGCGCCGAGTACGTGGCTGTTCCTGCTGGCGATTTTTATCGCCGGCGCGACTACCTGCGCGATCCAGATGCTGGTGCCGCTGGTCGCGTCCATGGTGGCGGAAGCGCACCGTGGCAAGGTCATCGGCAATGTGATGAGTGGGCTGATGGTGGGTCTGCTGCTGTCGCGCCCTTTGTCCAACTTGCTGGTGGATGTGGGAGGCTGGCGGCTGCTGTACGGCATGATGGCCGTGTCGGTGGCGCTGGTGGCAGTGGCGCTGCGGATGATCGTTTCAGTGCGCCATCCTGTGCGCCCAGCGGGTGGCCTTACTTATGGCGCGCTGATAGGTTCGCTGTGGGGCTTGCTGAAAAACCAGCCGGTGCTGCAACTGCGCGCGCTGACGGCGGCATTGTGCATGGCCTCGTTCACCGCATTCTGGACTGTCATTGCGCTGCTATTGTCGCAGGCACCGTTTGCGATGAGCCCGCGCCAGATTGCGCTGTTTGCACTGGTCGGCGCTTCCGGGGCGGTGGTGGCCCCTATCGCGGGCCGCATCGGTGACCGCGGCTGGACACGGCGCGCCACCATCATTGCGCATCTGAGTGCGATTGCCGGCCTGGTAATTGCCGGCGTTGCCGGCGCTGGCTGGGGCGGTTTTGATGCTGCCGCGCATCCGTGGCTGGCGCTGGGTTTGCTGGCCGCTGTGGCGGTATTGGTGGATGCCGGTGTGACGACGGACCAGACGCTGGGGCGGCGCGCGATCAACCTGCTGTCGCCTGAGCAAAGGGGCCGGCTGAACGGACTGTTTGTCGCCATCTTCTTCATCGGCAGCTCACTGGGCGCCTTTGTCGCCACGATAGCGTGGGCTGCCGGTGGCTGGACGGCAGTATGCCTGGTTGGCATCGCCTTCATGTCCATCGCGCTGCTGGTGTATTGCCTGGCGTCTTCGGTAGAGGCTTAGCAGGGCTTAGCAGGGCTTAGCAGGGCTTTGCAGGCGCAGGCGCTGATGCGCCTGCCGCTGTGCTTGTAGAGTCAAATTGGGCAGCCAAATCAGGCAGCCATCTGCTTGCCGCAATTAGCGCAAAACTTGGCGCCGTCGCCGGCTTCCGCGCCACAATTGGAGCAAAACCGGGCCTTGGGAGTGTAAGTGTTGGCCGAGGTTGGCAACTCACCCACCGGAGAAGTCTGCGCAGGCTGTGCAGCTTGTGCATTGCCAGAGCTGGCAGACAGAATAGCCGCTGCCAGTCTTTCACCGCCTTCCACCGCGTGCTGTCCACCCATCAGCTGGTTCATTGCGCCCACTTTTTGCGCGCGGTCCAGATCTTGCGTGGACGTGGGGGCAACCACCATCGAGCGGGTTTCGCCAAAGCCCTTGAGCGCGCCTGCCAGTTCATCTGCGACGTTTTGCAAGCCGCGCATGCCTATCAGCTGCCGCGCATCGTCCTTGCCAAAGATCACGGTATCAATTTCAGACACCCATACCCGCATCGTCATGCTCTCTATATTGATGACGTTCTTTGTCGTCTGCACATTGCTGGACAATTGGTTGCCCAGATGGACATTGGCGGATTCATAGCTGCCGCTGATATCAACCCAGATCAGTTCAGACACAAAATCAAAGCGTCCCCACAACGCATGTGAAGCGCCGTAGCAAAACATGCCGACTGCAATCTGGCTTAGCGCAAAGGCAATCGCCGTCACCACCGGTTCGCCACCGAGGATATTGCGGCTGGCCAGGATGGCGGCGAAAGCGCCGACAATCAAATACACCGTTGCCAGCCCTGTCAGGCAGGTCAGCCAGAAAAACTGCGGCGTCGACAACGCATGGCCTATGCCGGAGGCGATCCGGTTCGGCTGCGGCCGCGGCTGCGTTTCTTCCAACATTTCTGCTGAAAATTTCCCCTGCTGGCCGACCACCATCGGTGATTTATGCGTATAACGCCGGTTGGGAATCAGGCTGAACCAGCGTGTCATCAGCAGCCTGTCCAGCTCTTCCATCAGCTTGTTCGGATGCGCGTTCATCGTCATTGTTTCAGTCACGCGGGCCGACCCCACTGCCTGCGGTGCGGGCTGCAGCTGGTTCTTCAGCGCCAGCCCAAACACGGCGCAGCCGGCCAGCGCGCACACCAGCGCCACGCACAGCACGGCATTGATGGACAAGCCGCCCAGATCCGGCAGGTGCGGGCCCGCCATGCCCAGCAGCACCGGGCCCAGCACGGCCAGGATGATCAGCACGATCAGGCTGCCTATGCCGACCTGTGCCGCTTCTGTCACGGCGCCAGTGCGGGCAGAAGCGGCACCTGCTTTTTGCGTCATCGGCCGCATGATCTGGAAGAATGCAAAGGCGCTGTAGATCAGGCCTATCCAGCCATTGGCGCTGTCCTGGCCCAGCAGCAGCCAGCAGATCAGAAAGCTGATGAAGGTCGCTGCCAGCGACAGGAAATTGTAGAACTGGGTTTGCGCCGTGCGCTGGATAACGCCGGGAGCAAAGATCAGGTTGGGCAGCCAGCTATACAGCAGGCCGTTCAGCGGCCCCTTCGGCTCCGGGTAGGTCAGCGCATTCTGGCGCAGCGTTTCTTTGTAGGCATCCGCCGGAGCGCTGTTGCCGTCCTTGTCTTGCGGCAGCACCGGCGCCAGATTGGCAGGGCGGTTGCGCCCGAAAAAATAACGCAGCCGCGTAAAGGCGCGCGCCAGCAAACCTATACCCACAAGCAGCAGCAAGACCGAAATGCCCAGCACCGCCACGGCGCGGCCGTCCATGCCGTGAGTGAGGCGTTCGCGCACCTGCATCAGCGTCACTCCGCCGGCCAGCAGCATCACCGCGCCGGAAGTGATGATCGCGGTATTTTCTACCTTGTAGGGATTGGGGAATTCGAAAACCTGGCTTTCGGGATTAAACTCGTAGCTCATGCGGGGCCTTGGCGGGATGGCGTCAATAGATCAGCAGATCCATAGCGTTGACGATGCCGGACGAGGATAGCTCCGCATGCCGCTATTGTCAAACCATCATGATCATCGCCATCAGCAGGGCCGTTCGCCTGCTACGCTGTCAGCGCGGAGTGCTGGACTGCACACCCATCTGCTGCAGATGCCGCTCGATTTCAAACACATGCGCATCCTGCTTGCCCAGCGCGCGCAATGCGGCGGCCAGGTCCAGCAGGTAATCGCTGTTGCGGCCGCTGGGGCCAACGGAGGCGGCGATCTGCCGCGCAATGTCCAGCTCCGGCGCAGCGCCGAGAAAAGCGGCGTTTTCTTCCGTTGCGATATACACGAGGCCCTCCACGCTGCTGCCGTCTTCAAAAATGATGTCCGTGCTCAGGCGCAAGTAGCCGTTCTTTTCACGATAATCCAGGTGTTCAAATTCTTCCGGCGTCACCAGATAAGCCATGCCTTCGCAAATCGCCCCCGGCTGCGGCACCAGCGTCGCCACCCTGCCTGGTGCGGCAGCGGTACCGCGATGATCGTGCGAACCCTGCCAGAAGCGGCGCGTCCAGCCCTTGATCAAAGCAGGGCGGCGTTCTATAAAAGGAAAATCGGCCTTGAAGATCAGCGAGCCATAACCAAACAGCCACACGCTATGGTGGCCGTCAAATTTGTCCATCAGTTTGTTGATTGCGGTGGTGTCGAACGACATGCTGTATTTTTCCCTGTGTTCCTCTTGCGCTTGCGATGCAAGATGCCAGCGCAAATATTAACGGCTTATGGATTTGCGTGCTGAGGGACAGCATGCCACAGCGAACCTGCAAGAGATAGCGGCCTCACCCAAACAAATCAAACTGCCCGCCGCTGCCCTTGGGTTTCTCTGCAGCCGGCACCATCAACGGCCGTTTAAATTGCGATAGGTCCAGCGTCTGGTAGCTGCCTGAGCGTCTGCGCAAGCCTAGTCGGTCTATGCATTTGTCGAAGCGCTGTTTCAGGAAATCTGCCCACACGCCTTCGCCGCGCATGCGTTTGCCAAAATCGGCTTCGTAGTCTTTGCCGTTGCGCATGTCGCGGATGCGGTTCATGACCCTTTGTGCGCGGTCGGGGAAGTGCGTTTCCAGCCATTGCTGGAACAGTGGGCTGACTTCCCATGGCAAGCGCAGCACGATGTAGCTGGCGTCGATGGCGCCGGCTTCTGCCACGGCGGCAAGTATGCGTTCCAGGTCTGGCTCGGTCACAAAGGGGATCACCGGCGCAATGCTGACGCCGACCGGGATGCCCGCCTGCGTCAACCGGCGCACGGTTTCCAGCCGGCGTAGCGGCGTGGTGGCGCGTGGTTCCAGCGTGCGGGCGATGGCCGGGTCCAGCGTAGTGATGGTCACCGCCACGATGGCCTGCCGTTTTGCAGCCATGGCGGCCAGCACGTCGATGTCGCGTTCCACCAGCGAGGATTTGGTGATGACGGCGACCGGGTGTTCGCATTCCTGTAGTACCTGCAGCACGCGCCGCGTCAGTTTCAGTTCACGTTCGCAAGGCTGGTAGGCATCGGTATTGACGCCCAGTGCGATACCGCTGGGCACGTAGGATGCCTTGGCCAGCTCCTGCCGCAGCAGTTCCGGCGCGTTGATCTTTGCGTAGATTTTGCTTTCAAAATCCAGGCCGGGCGACAGGCCGAGGTAGCTGTGGGTAGGGCGCGCAAAGCAGTAAATGCAGCCGTGCTCGCAACCGCGGTAGGGGTTTAGCGAAATGCTGAAGGGAATGTCCGGCGACTGGTTACGGTTGAGGATGCTCTTGGCGGTTTCTTCCAGTATCTGGGTTTTCCAGGGGCGGGGGGCATCGGAGTTTCCATTTTCATCGCCGTTTTCGCCATCGCCTTCTTCGGCAATGTCACGGTCTGACCAGTCGTCATAGAACTTTTCCCGCGCATTGACTTCATAACGGCCCTGCATATTGCTGACCGCACCGCGCCCCTTTTGCGCTTTCAGCATGGGCAATAGCGGTTGCGGTTCTACATCGTCGAGGGAGGGACGCTTGGGCATGGTAAAACCTAAAATACTGTATATATGTACAGTATTTTAGGTTTGTTTGAGCTTGATATCAAGCCCGGTTTTTATTCTGTGCCAGCTTATTTCTGTGTTGGCAGTATTGTATCGAGACTCAATAGCCTTTTATTAGTCCTAGCTTGGGGATGCCTTTGCGTTGGAGCGTAAAACCGAAAGCCTTATCCTCGATTTTATGCATGCCTTGAATCTCAAAATTTGCAGTATCCGCTTGGTAGTCATGCCGGAAGATGAGGTAATATTTCTGGAAGTCAATGAACAGCGCAATTTTTTATTTTTGGAGGAGTCCTGCCCGGGTCTAAATATTTGTACCTCCGTATGCGATTTTTCGCTGCCGCAGCAGGTATTCAATCAACAAAATGGTCTTCCTACGATGCGTATTTTCGGTCCAAGGAATCTACCGAACGTAAAGAGGCGTGGGATAAATATGATGGCAACTCTAAGAATCGAGTGGTTTATGCTTTTTCCTAAACTGACCAAGTTGTTTAGGTGTTGCGCAGCCATTGCTGCATTACTGTGCACGTCCGCTCAAGCAATTGATGCACCGTGTCTGCCGCAGACAAAACTGGATGTAGGACTGCTGACTTCGCGGCTCATCATTGTGGGGGAGACCCACGGTACGAAACAAATTCCCGAATTCGTGGGCAGTTTGGCTTGTAGTCTGGCTAACGCCAATCGACCTCTATTGGTAGGATTGGAAATGTCCATTGACGAGCAAAAGCCCATCTTGGAGTACATCGAAAGCGCCGGAACCGCTGAAGATAAGTCTCGTCTTACAGCAGGCAAGTTCTGGCATCCCTATATGTTTGATGGACGAAGCGGCGAAGCGATGGTCAAGTTGATCGACGACATTAGAATTTTGCACTTGGCTAAAAAAGACGTACTCTTATTTGCTATGGATATAAGTGATAGCGAGGAACTTCTGCAATTAAGTAAGGACGAACCCTATTGGGTAGGTCATCGCGATGCGCTCATGGCACTGAACATTGAAATAAGATTGCGCCAATATCCAAATCATACGGCGCTAATATTGGTAGGAAACTACCATTCTGAAAAAAATATTGGGACGCCGGAAAACAAAGATTTGCACCCAATGGCCGAAATTCTTTCACACAATTTCAAAATTCAGAATATTGATTTTTCGACTACCGGTGGAGATGCGTGGGCGTGCGACGGGGCCTCGGCAGAAACTGCCGTCTGCGGCCCACACTCACGAAAAGCACGAGCTAGGTTCAGCGGCTCGATGTATGATTTCGTTGTCCCCTTGGGAAAAATTTCCGCGTCACCACCGGCGGTAAATTCTGCAAATTGAATGTGCCGCGACTATGCCTTCAAGGAGCGGTCTAAAACTGGAATCAAGCCCATTATTTCTTTGTTGCCGGTGGCGCACTAGCTTACAAGGGGCTGATCAGCGGGCATTGATCAGGACTTTGCTTTCTTCACAGCCTTCGGCTTGGAACTGTTGAGCGCGACGGCCTCAATGATCAGCGCCTTGAAGGCCGCCGCGTCAACTTCCTCGCCTTCATGGATGTCAATCGCTCGGCGGGCATTGCCGTCCAGGCTGGCGTTGAAC
>JAYSKH010000204.1:0-3978 GCA_043726505.1 Undibacterium sp.
GAAGTTAGAATTCAAACCACGGTTACGACGAGAAATAACAACGCCTTCGTAAGCCTGAGCACGCTTGCGTGTGCCTTCAACTACGTTAACGCTGACAACTACCGTGTCGCCTGGTGCGAAATCAGGGATATTCTTGCCGAGGCGAGCAATTTCTTCTTGCTCTAGTGTTTGGATCAGATCCATTTTTTTACTCCGAATACCATCTTGCTGACGCTGCCGGGAAAAACTCGGGCCCAGTAGAGGATGGGGTTTAACATGCGGACCGAAGTCCGCGCTTGATATCAGGCCTTGCGGCCTGTTTTGCCCGGCTTTGCAAATTACTGCCAAACCGTATTACTGCAAAACTGTTATTGCAAACTGCTCAAAAACTTTTCATCGCTGCGCGTCAGCAAACCTGCTTCACGCGCCTGCAGAATCAGATCCGGACGCTTTTGCATGCTGGCTTCCAGCGAACGTTCACGCCGCCATTTTTCAATTTCAGCATGGTTGCCGCCCAATAGCACAGCAGGCACAGTCGCATCTTCAAATACTTCCGGCCTGGTGTAATGCGGGCAATCCAGCAAGCCGTTGACAAAGCTGTCCTGCACCGCCGACGCATCGTCATGCAGCACACCCGGCAATTGCCGTATGACGGCATCCATCAGCGCCATGGCCGGCAATTCTCCGCCGGACAATACGAAATCGCCGAGGCTGATTTCTTCATCGACGTAGCGGTCCAGCAAACGCTGGTCCACTGCCTCGTAACGGCCACACAGCAATACCACGCCGGACAAGGCCGTCATATCCATCACGCGCCGGTGCGTCAGCTGCCTGCCTTGCGGCGACAGGTAAATCACCTTCGGCGGCTGGGCCTGCGGACTAAGCTGCGACTGACGCGCCTTGGCGGCCTCTATCGCTGCCTGCAGCGGCTTGCCCAGCATCACCATGCCGGGGCCGCCGCCATAAGGCCTGTCGTCCACGGTACGGTGTCTGTCCGTCGTGAAATCACGCGGATTCCACAATGCCAGCTCGCATTTTTTTTGCTCGAATGCGCGACGGGTCACCCCGGATTGCGTCAGAGCTGCGAACATCTCAGGAAACAATGTTATGACATCAAACTGCATTGTTCATGCTTTCTGATCTCATTACACTACCCTTCTACGTTCACTAAAAATCGAGACCCCAGTCGACGATGATTTTCTTCGCCTTCTGATCAACTTCTTTGACGAAGCTGTCAACATACGGGATCAGGCGCTCATGCTTGGAAAGCTCGGCTTCCGGGATATCGGCAGCGGCCACACGCAATATAGGGTGCGCACCGTTGTCCATCAGATCCCTGACCAGGCCAAGGCTTTCACCTTGCAGATTTTCTACAGCCAGACCTATCAGGTCCAGCCAGTAAAACTCGCCATCCGGCAAAGGAGGGAAATGGCTGCGGGAGATTTTGACGGTTGCGCCTTTCAGCGCCTCCGCGGCATCCCTGCCGGCAACGCCGACCAGCCTTGCGACAACGTCTTCGCCATGGATTTTGACTTCCATGCGGTCGACATCATGCAATTCCGGCTTGTCCAGCCACCAGGTCTTGGCCGACAGCAAAGCATCGGCTTCTGATGAATATGGACGAATTCTTACCCAACCATGAATGCCATATGCTCCCGAGACATAACCCACAAGGACTAAATCTTCAGGAACACGCACTCCACCAACAGACATATCAGCCAAAAATTAAGCTGCAGCCTTAGCGTTGACCAGACGAGCAACAGCTGGCGACAATTGTGCGCCAACGCCTTGCCAGTAAGCCAGACGATCTTCAGCAAAGCGTACTGTTTCAGCATTGCCTTGTGCTACCGGATTGTAAAAACCGATACGCTCGATGAAACGGCCATCACGACGATTGCGTGAATCAGTTGCAACGATATTGTAGAAAGGGCGCTTTTTTGCACCACCACGAGCTAAACGAATAACGACCATAATATTTCCAAAAAAGTTCTAAAGAGCGGAAAAAGCCGCAAATTATAGCGTGTTTATCGACCATACCGCAAGAGCTATCCCACTCTGGCCGATAATCAGTGGCTATTCCCCTACAAATTTAATACAAAAACCATAACAAGCAAGCTGAATTAAAAGCCTATCTTGCAATTGTCGTGCGACTCTCCTGCCCTACACCGCAGATTTATCGCAACAGAGTACAGGCCCTTGCACTAGAATCATGCTTTTGCTGGCCCAATACCTCACTACACCCCACCACATCAGAGACATGAACAATTCCCATAAGAACAAGACCCTCGCTACTTTCCTGGCGGCACTGCTGGGCAGCGTAGGCGCGCACCGCTTTTATCTGCGCGGATGGAAAGACAAGGCCGGCTGGCTGCATCTGGTGACGCTGCCCATCTCCATTATCCTGGGCAGTCTGTATTTCGGCCTGCCGATGCTGCTGACTTACAGCCTGCTGGTGCTGTCGCTGCTGGTCAGCGTCATTGAAGCGTTGGTGCTGGGGCTGACGCCGGATGAAAAATGGGACGCCAAGTTCAATCCCGCGTCAGGCAAGACCAGCGATTCATCCTGGCTGCTGGCACTGATCCTGGTACTGACGGTGGCCATCGGCGCGGGTATCCTGATTGCGGTACTGGCGCGCAGTTTTGATCTGCTGTACACCGGCGGCGCTTACGGCTAAAACACGGCTTCGCCCTACCTATAGAAAGCGGCCCGTTGCAATAGCAACGGGCCGCTTTTTCATACAATCTACAATTTAGAACTGGTCTTCCGACATCGCCATTACGCCTGCGCTGCCGTCAACGATGGAAGTGCGTATGCCTTGCGCCGCCGACAGGATATGGTCGGCAAAGAAACGCGCCGTCGCAATTTTTGCCTGATAGAACTTGGCATCGCCCTCGCCCGCCTGCAATTTACGGTGCGCAACCAGCGCGGCACGCGCCATCTGCCAGCCGCCCAGCACGATGCCGGCCAGCTTCAGGTAAGGTACGCTGCCTGAGAACACCGCCTTGATATCGGTCTTCATATTGCCGGCGACATAGGTGACAACTTCTTCCAGCGCCGCAGAACCTGCCGACAGCTGGCGCAGGATAGCCGCCAGGTCTTCGGATTGCACATCAGCCAATTCTGCTTCCGTCTTGCGCACCTGCACTATCAGCGCCTTGGCAGTCGCGCCGCCGTCACGCACGGTTTTGCGGCCGACCAGGTCATTGGCCTGGATAGCTGTCGTGCCTTCGTAGATAGGCAGGATGCGTGCATCGCGGTAATGCTGGGCAACGCCTGTCTCTTCAATAAAACCCATGCCACCGTGAACCTGCACGCCGGTGGACGTGACATCCAGCGACATTTCAGTGGACCATCCTTTGACGATGGGCACCAGGTATTCATAGCAGGCCTGATTGGCCTTGCGGGTTGCTTCATCGGCGTGGTGATGCGCGGCATCGCTGGCGGCTGCGGCCACATAGGCCAACGCGCGCGCACCTTCAGTCTGCGCGCGCATCGACATCAGCATGCGGCGCACGTCTGGATGGTGAATGATGCTGACTGCTCCGGCCGAACCAGCCAGGTCGCGCGACTGCAGGCGGTCTTTTGCATAGCCGACTGCCTTCTGGTAAGCGCGCTCCGCCACCGCAACACCCTGCATGCCGACCGCAAAACGCGCGGCATTCATCATAATGAACATGTATTCCAGGCCGCGGTTTTCTTCGCCGACCAGCGTGCCTATCGCGCCACCGTTGTCGCCGAACTGCAGCACCGCCGTCGGGCTGGCCTTGATGCCCAGCTTGTGTTCTATCGACACGCAATGCGCATCATTGCGCGAGCCCAGCGAACCATCGGCGTTGACCAGGAATTTGGGAACGATGAACAGCGAGATACCCTTCACGCCTTCAGGCGCATCCGGCGTACGCGCCAGCACCAGATGGACGATATTTTCGGCCATGTCGTGCTCGCCATAGGTAATGAAAATCTTGGTGCCGAATACCTTGAAAGTACCGTCGCCCTGCG
>JAYSKH010000205.1:0-13168 GCA_043726505.1 Undibacterium sp.
CCATGTGGCCGTAGATCTTCTTACCGTCCAGCTCTTTGATGTCATTGGTAAAGAATTCGGCAATGTCTTCATACGCTGACCAGTTTTGCGGCACGCCCAGATCGTAGCCATATTTGGCCTTGAACTTGGCCTGGATATCCTTGCGTGCAAACCAGTCGGCGCGGAACCAGTACAGGTTGGCGAACTGCTGGTCGGGCAGCTGGTACAGCTTGCCGTCCGGCGCTGTCGTGAAGCTGGTGCCGATGAAATCTTTCAGATCCAGTCCCGGGTTCGTATAGTCCTTGCCGACGCCATTCATGTAGTCGGTCAGCACTACGGTCTGGCCGTAGCGGTAGTGCGTGCCGATCAGGTCGGAGTCATTGACCCAGCCGTCATAAATCGATTTACCGGATTGCAGCGAGGTCTGCATTTTTTCTACCAGGTCGCCCTCCTGTATCACCTCGTGGTTGACCTTGATGCCGGTAATTTCGGTAAAGGCCTTGGCCAGTGTCTTGGATTCATAGACGTGCGTGTCCAGCGTTTCGGAAACCACGTTGATTTCCTTGATGCCTTTTTTCTTCAGCTTGTCTGCTGCATCGATAAACCATTGCATCTCTGCGAGCTGCTGCTTCTTGTCCAGTGTCGACGGCTGGAATTCGCTGTTTACCCATTTTTCCGCTGCTTTCATGTCAGCCCAGGACGCGCCCGAGGCGAGCAATGCCGCCGCGGCAGCAAGCGCTGTCAGTTGTAGTCTCATCATGTCTCCTAATTGCACTATTATTGCCTTCCGAATTATTGACACGTAGCGGAGGAAGGATACTCACTACGTGTTGATGAAATGGTCTGCTGTCAGCCCCACCGCATCACAATCAACAACAACACAAAAGCAATTCCAGCGGCAAAGCCCTGATGGATATCCGTCAGGCCCGCCCACGCCAGATTAAAATAAGCCGCAGCCAGCAAGCCGATAAACAAGCGGTCGCCGCGCGTTGTCGGAATCGGCAGCCAGCCCTTGCGCTCCACCGACGGCGATTTGATCTGCCACACCGTCATGCCTGCCAGCATCAGCACGATGCAGATGAAAAAGATGGCGACCGGCAGCGTCCAGGTCATCCATGCAAACGCATTCTGTAAACTTTCCATGCTCATACCCTTCCCATCGCAAAACCCTTGGCAATGTAGTGCCGCACAAACCAGATCACCAGCGCGCCCGGTACGATAGTCAGCACGCCGGCTGCTGCCAGCACGCCCCAGTCCATGCCGGCGGCGGAGACGGTGCGCGTCATGATCGCCGTAATCGGCTTGGCATCCACCGACGTCAGCGTGCGCGCCAGCAGCAGTTCCACCCAGCTGAACATGAAGCAGAAGAACGCGGTGACGCCGATGCCGGACTTGATCAGTGGCAGAAATATCTTGATGAAGAAACGCGGAAAGCTGAAGCCGTCGATATACGCCGTTTCATCAATTTCCCTCGGTACGCCGGACATGAAGCCCTCCAGTATCCATACCGCCAGCGGCACGTTGAACACCATGTGCGCCAGCGCCACGGCAATATGCGTATCCATGAGCCCCACGGACGAATACAGCTGAAAAAACGGCAGCAAAAATACGGCGGGCGGCGTCATACGGTTGGTCAGCAGCCAGAAGAACAGATGCTTGTCGCCGAGGAAGGAGTAGCGTGAGAACGCATAGGCGGCAGGCAGCGCCACCGTGACCGACATCGCCATGTTCATCACAACATAGATGCTGGAGTTGATATAGCCGCTATACCACGAAGAGTCGGTAAAGATCACCTTGAAATTATCAAACGTCAGGTGCGCCGGCCACAGGCTCAGCGTGCTGACGATTTCTTCGTTCGTCTTCAGCGACATGTTCAGCATCCAGTAAATCGGCAGCAGCGACAGCAGCAGGTAGATGGCCAACCCCAGGCCGGAAAAATACTTGCGCCGGGAAGATGACGGCATCATTTCTGGTCTCCTGTTCCCACCCTCTGCATCCACGTGTACAGCACGAAGCAGAACAGCAGGATGATGAGGAAATAAATCAGTGAAAACGCCGCCGCCGGACCGAGGTCAAACTGCCCTACCGCTTTTTGCGTCAGGTATTGCGACAGGAAAGTTGTCGCATTACCCGGGCCGCCGCCGGTCAGTACAAAAGGCTCGGTGTAGATCATGAAACTGTCCATGAAACGCAGCAGCACGGCAATCATCAGCACATTGCGCATCTTGGGCAACTGGATAAAGCGGAACACGGCAAAGCGCGAAGCGCCATCTATCCTGGCAGCCTGATAATAGGCATCGGGAATAGAACGCAAACCCGCATAGCACAGCAGCACCACCAGCGGCGTCCAGTGCCAGATGTCCATGATCAGCACGGTGACCCAGGCGTCGATGGAGTTGCCGGTATAGTTGTAGCTGATACCCATGCTGTTGACGGCATACCCCATAAGGCCGATATCGCTGCGGCCAAATATCTGCCAGATCGTACCGACGACGTTCCATGGAATCAGCAGCGGCAACGCCAGCAGCACCAGCGACAGCGAAGCTTTCCAGCCGCCGGCCGGCATCGCCAGCGCAACCAGTATGCCCAGCGGCAGTTCTATTGCCAGCACCGACAGCGAAAATATCATCTGCCTCCACAGCGCCTCATGCAGGTCGCCATCACGCATTACGCTCTTGAACCATTCCATGCCGACGAATACCTTTTGCGTCGGGCTGATGATGTCCTGCACCGAATAATTAACAATCGTCATCAGCGGCATGATGGCGGAAAAAGCCACGCAGATGATGACAGGCAGAATCAGGAACCACGCGCGGTTGTTATAGGTTTTCATCATGCCACCCGCTTATCGTTGATATAAAACAGTGTTCTTTGTGCAGGGAAATGCAGGTACACCGCACTGCCGGTAGCGAAATCCGCCGTCTGCAGCTTGGCGGCGATACTGTGCTCACCAAGCTTGAACTCCGCCAGGAAATGCGTACCCATGTTTTTGAGCGAAACGGCAGTCGCCGGCAGGGCGTCTGGCTGCTGTGCATCGCAGAGTTCGACAAATTCAGGGCGTATGCCTAGCGTCAGCCTATCGCTTGCCCCTCCGGATGCTTGGGCGATAGCGGCCACCGTCTTGTCTGCAATCGCAATACGGCCGTTACGGACCGCTACACCGCCGTCCTGCAGCGTGCACGGCAATAAATTCATGCCGGGGTTGCCGATAAAGTAGCCGACGAACGTGTGTTCAGGTTCTTCAAACAGCGCCTGCGCGCTGCCGGTCTGCACTACTTCACCCTGCGTCATCACCACCACCTGGTCGGCGAAGGTCAGCGCCTCTACCTGGTCATGCGTGACGTAGATCAGCGACAGCTTCAGCTCATGATGGATTTCTTTCAGCTTGCGCCTCAGAAGCCATTTCAGATGGGGATCAATCACTGTCAGCGGCTCGTCGAACAGCACGGCGGCCACATCGGGCCGCACCAGGCCGCGGCCCAGCGAAATCTTTTGCTTGGCGTCTACGGCGAGGCCGCTGGCCCTGTGTTTCAGGTCGGCAGACAGCTCCAGCATTTCGGCTACCTGCTGCACGCGCTTGCGTGTCTCCGCCTCTTTCCAGCCACGGTTGCGCAGCGGGAAGGCCAGGTTGTCGTAGACCGTCATCGTGTCGTAGATGACGGGAAACTGGAACACCTGCGCGATATTGCGCGCCTCGGTGGGCAAGTCCGTCACGTCCTTGCCGTCAAACAGCACGCGGCCATGCGAGGGCCGCACCAGGCCGGAGATGATGTTCAGCAAGGTCGTTTTGCCGCAACCAGAGGGACCTAACAGCGCATACGCACCGCCGTCGTCCCAGGTCTTGCTCATGGGGCGCAGTGCATAGTCGGACGGTTGCGACGGATTGGGCCGGTACGCATGAGCCAGATCGACTAATTCTATTCTGGCCATGCTTATGCTCCTGCCTGTCTGTTATTTTTGCTATGGGCGGGGGCAAACAGCAAGCCTCCATCACGGCTGAAGATAAACAAGTCGTCAGGCCTGAAGTACATCTGGCACAGGCTACCCAGCGCCAGGTCATGCACGCCGCCCAATTGCGCCACCAATGAAATATCGGCGCCGCGGTGGCTATGGATGTAAGTTTCTGAACCACTGATTTCCGCCAGATCGACTTCGGCCTCTATCGCCATCTCGACGGCATACTGCGGCGACAGGCGCAGGCTGTGCGCACGCAAACCCAGGATCACTTCTTTGTGCGGCGCTGCCCGCTGCGTTTGTTCCGCATTGAGCGGGATGACTATCCCCGACCCCAATTGAGCCTGGCCCTGCGCGTCTATCTGCGCGTTGATCAGGTTAATCGGAGGATCGCTGAAAGTGCGTGCCGCCTGGATGGAGTTGGGCGCATTGAAGACATCCAGCGTTGCGCCCTGCTGCAGCATCCTGCCCTCATGCAGCACGACCGTGTGTCCGCCCAGTTGCAACGCTTCCAGCGGCTCGGTCGTCGCATACACGACCGTTGTTTTCCCCTCGGAGAACAATTCGGTCAGCTCCCTGCGCAATTCTTCGCGCAGCTTGTAGTCCAGATTCACCAGCGGCTCATCCAGCAATAGCAACTCTGAATCCTTGATCAGTGCACGCGCCAGCGCAGTACGCTGCTGCTGGCCGCCGGATAGTTCTGCCGGCAGGCGGTCAAGATAAGGGCTGATATGCAGGCGCTCTGCCATGTCCAGCACGCGGGTGCGGATCTGCTGCTCCGGCAATTTACGCAAGCGTAATGGCGAAGCAATGTTGTCGAACACGGTAAAGGCTGGATAGTTGATGAACTGCTGGTACACCATGGCCAGGTCGCGATGGCGTACCGACACACCCGTTACATCCTGGCCATTGACCATGACCTTGCCTGCAGTGGGCTTGTCCAGCCCCGCCATCAGACGCATCAGCGTTGTCTTGCCGGCCTGTGTCGTACCCAGCAGCACGTTGATCGTGCCGGGCACCAGCTGCAGCGATAGCGGATACATATGATCTTCAGCACCATACTTCTTGCTGACGTTGTCCAATGCAAGTTGCACTCTGTCTTCCTCCGTTGTTTCACAACTTCTTTTTTAAAGCTTCTTTTTCACAGCTTCTCTTTGGAAGCCGTTCAATGATTGTATATTTTTATTGCTTATTTATTATTAAATTTCATTTGCGCCGCATAGGATTACCTTTGCCGCCAGCTATGCCTGTGCCCGCAATGCGGGCTGCTGTTGCGCGGCAATCCACGCATTCAGTTTTTCCGCCGTGTCCTCAGGCAGATGCAAGCCCAGCTTGGAACGCCGCCACAGAATGTCGGTCGCGTTGAGCGCCCACTCACAACGCATCAGGTAATCCACTTCGGCGGCAAACAGGCCCGGCGCAAGCTGCTCGCCCATATCGGCCAGCGCCTGGCGGCCTTTGAGCAGGGTTCTGGTTCTGGTGCCGTAGGCACGCGCATAGCGCGCCACCAGTGCCGGCGGCAACCACGCATATTCTTGTTGCATCTTGCTTACGAACTTTCCAAATTCCCGCACCGACCGGTTTTGCGGGCGCAGTCCATGAAGGTCACCTCCCGGCAGACAGGCTTTAGCCGTCCACGCGCCATGCCTGTTGGACAAAGCGGGTGCGATCAGGTCCACTGCCTCTTCCGCCAGTTTGCGGAAGGTCGTGATCTTGCCGCCGAATACCGTCAGCAACGGTGCATCCTGTCCGTGCTGCCCATCCAGCTCAAAACGGTAATCGCGCGTGACGGCGGCCGCATCTGCGGCTTCGTCTTCCACCAGCGGGCGCACCCCGGAATACGACCAGACGACTTCGGACGGCGTAATCTGCTTGGCAAAATACTGGCTGCTCAGCTGGCACAGGTAGTCGATTTCATCGCTGTCTATCGCGACCTTGTCGATGTCGCCGTGGTAGTCGATGTCGGTGGTGCCTATCAGCGTGAAGTCATCTTCGTACGGGATCGCAAAAACGATGCGGCCATCCGGGTGCTGGAAAATATACGCATAGGGATGCTCGAACAAGCGCCTGACGATGATGTGGCTGCCCTTGATCAGCCGCAGCGTCTTGCCGCTGGCCTGCGGTGTTGCCGCTTGCAGGAAATGTGCCGCCCAAGGCCCCGTGGCGTTGACCATACAGCGTGCGCTGACATTCAGCTGTTCGCCTTCTGCGGCGTGCAGCGTGGCCTGCCAGCGCTGGCCGTTGCGCACCGCCTTTTCGCAGCGGGTGCGGGTCAGAATGACTGCGCCCTTTTCTGCGGCGTCCATCGCATTCAGCACGACCAGACGGGCGTCATTGACCCAGCCATCGGAATATTCAAACCCGCGCGCGAATTCAGTTTTCAGCGGCTTGCCTGCGGCATGAGTACGGAGATTGATGCCGCGCGACCCCGGCAGCAGGTCGCGGTGCGCGAGATAGTCATACATGAACAGGCCGGCGCGTATCATCCACGCGGGGCGCTGGCCTTTGGCATGCGGCATCACAAAGCGCAGCGGCCACATAATGTGCGGCGCAGAGCGCAGCAGCACTTCACGCTCTATCAGAGCCTTGCGCACCAGATTGAATTCGTAATACTCGAGATAACGCAAGCCGCCGTGGATCAGCTTGGTAGAGGCCGACGACGTATGCGAGGCCAGGTCGTCTTTTTCACACAGCACAACGGACAAGCCGCGGCCCGCCGCGTCGCGGGCAATGCCGGCGCCGTTGATGCCGCCGCCGATTACCAGTACATCACACTCCAGGTTACGCTGTGCCATCTTCGTCTCTTAGCATTTTTTCACACGGCACTTTGCTTTCCGCGCGACTGTGGTTAAGATTGCATATCTATAAGATACGACAAAATACGAAGCATAAGCAACAATTTTGTGTAATTATTTGTTCGTTTATTTTCGTTTTAATAAAAAGCCAGGCTTTTCAGGAAAATATGATCCTCAATCCCCGCCAACGGTCCCTGCTGGATACGGTCCGGCAACATCTAAGCATTTCAGTCGAAGAACTGGCTCTGCAACTGGAAGTAACGCCGCAAACAGTACGGCGCGACGTCAAGCTGATGGAAGAAGCCAAATTGCTGGCGCGCTATCACGGCGGCGTAGGCCTGCCTTCATCGGTGGAAAATATTGACTACAGCCAGCGCCAGGTATTGAACAGCGATGCCAAGCGCCGTATCGCCGCCGCAGTTGCCGCGCAGGTGCCCGCCGGCTGCTCGCTGCTGATCAACATCGGCACGACCACCGAAGAAGTGGCGCGCGCGCTAACGCATCACGAGGGGCTGCATGTGGTGACGAACAATCTGAACGTGGCCGCCATCCTGGCCGACAACCCGAAATGCGAAGTCATCGTAGCCGGCGGCGTGCTGCGTGGACGCGACCGCGGCATCGTCGGCGAAGCTACGATCGATTTCATCCGCCAGTTCAAGGTGGATATCGGCATCATCGGCATTTCCAGTATCGATGAAGATGGCAGCCTGCGCGATTTTGACGCCCGTGAGGTCAAAGTAGCGCAAACCATCATCGAGCAGTCACGTGAAGTATGGCTCGTGGCTGACCAGGATAAGTTCGGTCGCAAGGCGCTGGTCAGGATGGCCCACCTGTCACAGGTGGATTGCCTGTTCACCGACGCCAAACCGCCGGCGGCGTTTGCCCAGGTGCTGCAGCAGGCAAAAGTGAAAGTTGTCGTGGCCAAGTAACTGGCCGCTAGTGCGTCTGCCCGCCCTGGCGCTTGATGTCGTGGGTAACGGCAATCGTGGTCTGCAGGACCAGCGTCAGGCCGGCTACGATGGTATCCAGCGACATGCTGGCAGCGCCCGGCTGGCGCGCCGCCTGCTCAGGCAGATAAGGGATATGTACGAAACCGCCGCGCACACTGGGGAATTGCGTGGCGACGAGATGCGACAATCCATAAAAAATATGATTGCACACGTAGGTGCCGGCAGTCTGCGATACCGATGAGGGGATGCCGGCAGCCACCAGCGCTGCCGTAATTGCCTTGATCGGCAAACCCGAAAAATACGCAGCCGGGCCGCCTGCGATGACGGGCTCATCTATCGGCTGCAAACCCGCGTTGTCAGGAATGCGCGCGTCGTCAACGTTGATGGCAACCCGCTCGACGTCGATGCTGCTCCTGCCGCCAGCCTGCCCCACGCACAGCACGATGCCGGGCTGCAGCTGCGCCATCTGCTGCTCCAGCGCGCGGATGCTGGCGCCGAACTCGCAGGGCAGCTGCATCGCCGCAACTTTATGTGTACCCAGTTGCAGGCCATGCAGCCTGCGCGCCGCCTCCAGCGCCGGATTGACGGTCTCGCCGCCAAACGGTTCAAAACCTGCTACCAATATGTTCATCGACATGCATGCTCCATCTCAAATACAGCGTCTGCGACGCTGTGGATGGCAGAAATGATACCTGCAAAACGCCGGTTTCGCCGGCGTCTGCAAGTGTTGGGGCGGGCAGCAGAAGGAGACGTGCGGCCTCAGGCCTTTTCGACGCAGTTGCGACCGTTGCGCTTGGCGCGGTACAGCGCGCTATCAGCCCGCGTCATCATGCCTTTGAGGTCGTCGCCGGTCTGTATGTGCGTAACGCCGAAACTCATCGTCACGTGCAGGTCCGCAGCGATGACGCTCCAGTCGTAGTTTTCTATTGCCTTGCGGATGCGGTTACAGGCTTCGACCGACCGGCTTTCCTTGGTGCGGTCCAGCACCAGCGCAAACTCTTCGCCGCCGATGCGGGCAGCCATGTCGCCGGAGCGCAGGCAAGAGCGTATCAGCGCGCCGACATGCCGCAGCACATCGTCGCCGATCAGGTGGGAATAGGTGTCGTTGACCTGCTTGAAAAAATCGATGTCGGCCATCGCAAAGGTGATATTCGCCGTGCGGCCCGTCAGCCGCTGTGCCATCTGGTCTTCCAGCGCGCGCCGGTTGGGCAGCCCGGTCAGGATGTCTTCATGTACCTGCACGCGCAGCGTACGGTTGAAATCCTCCAGCTGGTTGACCCTGGATTTGTGCGCCTCGGCCTCCTGCTGCACACGCTCCAGATCCATTTTGGCCGCAAATATCTGCGCGCTGATTTGCGCCCGCTGATCACGCGACTTCAGCGTGACGGCGTGGAATTCCTTGTAGACGTTGAGCGCGGACGCAAAATCCTGCAGGCTCTCCTGCGCCGAAGACATCATCCTCAGCAGATCTGCCAGGTGCGGATAATTTCCCAGATGCAGGGCGACGTCACGCGCATCCCGCAGGCAGTCCACCGCCTCTGCGGTACGGACCATGCGCATCAACAGCGCGCCTATCCTGACCTTGATATCCAGCTCTTCCTTGGTAAACCCCAGGCCGGACAACTCTTTCAGAGACAATTCCAGCTGCTGCAGCGCTTCGCCGTACTGCCCGCGCTCCTCGAGTGCGTGGGCCAGCGTTTCATTGGCCATCAGCTGGATACGGACCATGCCCGATTCATGCGCATACTGCAGCGACTGGCGCGCGAAGTTGATCGCGTTGTCGAGCATGATGGTGTCCGGCGCCTTGCCGGCTTCGCACAGGCCTTCATAATGGCTGACCATGCTATCGGCCAGATTGTTTAGCGCCCTGGCCTGGCCGCCCTTATCGGCATTGCCCTGGCATAGCAGCAAAGCATCGCGGAAGATGTCAATGCCGCGCTCGTACTGCTGCGTAAAGACAAAAACCACACCCAGCGTGATCAGTACATGCGGATATTTATTCTGGTCGCCGATCTGGCGCACCAGCGCTATCGCTTTTTCACAATACTCCAGTGCGCTGTTGGTATCGCCGAAAGCAATAAAGGTGCGTGCGAGGCCATGCAGCACGTCGGTCTTGATATCCTGGCTTTTGCTTTGTTCTGCATATTCAAGCGCAGCCTCGAAATCCCGTATGCCCATCGGATCATGGAAAATAATCCTGCAATTACCGAGCTTGCAATATAGCTCTGCCAGCAGACGCGCGTCGCCTTCCGCTTCAGTCAGGCGCAGCGCCTGTTCCAGCATCTGTATGGTTTTGTCCGGCCGGCTGTCTATCGTCGCCGCAATGCCGGCGAGCAAAGCCGGTAACGCGGCTTCCTGCTGATTATCTACCAGTTGAGTTGACAAATTCGAGACTCCGATCTGTTTCATAAGGTCTTCACTCACTTGCGCATTTTATTGTTTTTTTGCCGCAGGCGCCGGGCGGCAAATCAGGCGCTGCGGGGGTCAGGTGGCTTCTACGCAATCATGACAGGAAATGCCGATTTCTAAGCAAAAGCATACCTGATTATGCTCTTTCCTACACAAATTGCTCTTTTTTGTTGCTTGCTGATACATGAGTTGAACGTCGGCTCAATGTGGAGATCGATAGCAGATTCCGTACCTTGTGCCAATGCACTAAATGCGTGCGCCCAGCCAGCCGGGGGTGTATGCAAAAGAACACAGAAAATCATTGCATCCAAGAATCGATCTTAATAGTTTATGGAAATCTTGCAAGCCTGCCTGTACGTCCGCATAATGATTTTTGACACTAAATAGCAAGCCTCCCAAGCTCAGAACCCAATGCCGCCGCTGAAAACCATCATCCCCCTGCTGGCCGCATCCTTTGCCTGCGCCGCAGCTGCCTGCCAGGCACAGGAAGTACTGACGGTTGCATGGCGCAACAAGCCGCCGCAGCAATACATAGAAAACAACGTGGAAAAGGGTATTTTGCTGGAGAGGGCAAAGGAAGTGTTCAGCGAAGCGCATCTACCGGCGCATTTTGTCGAAGAGCCGGCCAAGCGCATCTGGAATAATTTTGCGATAGGCAGCAAGAACTATTGCTCAATAGGCTGGTACCGCATTCCCGAGCGGGAGTCGCTGGTGCAGTACAGCGTCATTTTCCACACCGACCCTCCACACACTGTGCTGGTGGGCCCTGGCGCCGCAGCGGCGGTAACAGCGCACAAAACGCTGGCATCACTGCTGAACGATGAAAGCCTGACCCTGGGTGTGGTAGACGGCGTCTCTTACGGGCCGGAACTGGATGCCATGATCAAGCGCAGCAAGAACCACGTAGAACGCAGCACTACATCGCCGATGGTCATGGCGCAGATGATAGGCGCCAACCGTGCCTCTTTCATGTTCATCGACAGGGAAGACTGGGAATTCCTGCGTGACAAGGAAAGGAGCATGCAGGGCACGACGCAGATCGATCTGAAAGGCATGCCGCAGGGAATGGACCGCTACATTGTATGCAGCAAGGATGTGCCGGCCGCTTCGATGAAAAAAATCAACCAGGCGCTCACCAGGCTGGTGCCGCCCAAGAAAGGCTAAGCTCACCTGGCCTCAGTGCTACAGGCGCTCTTCGTCGTAGGTGCGCAGCCAGGTCAGCTGCAACACGCGCGCATCGCTGCTGGCCCTGTGCCTGGCGACGCGCAGTTCATTGAGCACTTGCGATTTGGTGTCATGCCAGCTGGATTCCTGCCGGGGCGTGATGACCTGGCGCAGATCCTCCAGCCGAAATTTCGGCACGCTTTGCGCGGCCTCGAACAGGCGGGCCATCCACACGTAATCCTGGGCCCAGCCGTCGGTATAGACCGTATTGCCGCTAAGAAAAAAATTCAGCTGTTCTGCGACGAAGGCAGCAGAACGCCCGCGCTCCACCAATATTTCGCGTGGGATATGGTGAGTTCTGGCGGCTTCCTTGTCCCAGTGCTGCCAGTCCTGCTCAGGCCTGATCAGTGTGCACCAGCCTTCGCCGTGGCGTCCGGAAAAACCGACTTCGATAGGATAGCTGCCGGCACCAAATCCGGAAGCCTCAAAATCGATAATGATGGGAACGGTCATCATCTCGCTCACTCCTCGTCGGCACAGCGGTCACAGGGCGGTTGCGCCCCTTCTAAGCTGGTCGGCAGGAAATCGGACGGATCTGGCTTCATCGATTGCTCGCAATGTTGAAATTCATGACAACACCAGCATGCAATCATTGTGCCTGAATTTCAATCCAATGCAAAATACTTAAGATTATCCAGGAATACTTAAGCAACAGCCTGCTGCCTATTGCCTATTGCCTATTGCAGCTTTGCCATACGCTGTTTGGCATCGTCGGCCTTGGCAAAGCGAGGATTGATTTCCAGCGCACGCTTGTAGGCAGCGAGCGCCTGCGGCTTTTGCCCCATTTCTTCACGGACAACGGCCAGGTGATAGAAAAATTCGGCCTGCGGCGTACCGGTGCTGGTAATCGACTCCAGCAAGCTTAATGCCGCTTTATTGTCGCCTCTGGCGCGCTTGACCCACGCATAGGTATCTTTCAGCGAAGGTTCATTCGGTGCCAGTTCTACTGCCTTGGCGCCCCAGCGTTCGGCATCGTCCAGGCGCTCCTTGCGGTCTGCCGCTATCCACGCCAGATTGTTGTACGCGATGATCAGCCTGGAATTGAGGCGCAAAGCCTTTTCATAGGCCGCATACGCGTCATTCCACTGTTTTGTCTGCTGATAGAGCATGCCCATCCTGAGCGGAATTTCTTCCATCGTCGGCGCCAGGTCGGCAGCTTGCTGGAATAAGGCAACAGCTTCCTGCGGCTTACCCCTGCCTGCCTGCAGCTGCGCCAGCGCCATCACCGGCAAAGGGCTGGAAGGCGCCAGGCTGCGCGCCTTGTTCAGCGCGGCTTCGGCGCCGGGCAAATCGCGCAGGGCCATGTCGGACATGCCAAGGCCAAGATGCGCGGAAGCCAGGCCGGGATTGAGTTGAATGACTTTGCCGAAATATTCGGCCGCTTTGTCGGGCCTTCTCATGGCATTCAGATACAGGTCGGCCAGCGCCATCAGCGGCGCCACCGATTTCGGCGCGAGTTCGGCTGCTTTTAAAAATTCTGCCTCGGTATCGGCCAGCCGTCCCTTGGTGTAGAAGGCCGCCCCCATCACCAGATGGGTCTGGGCATTCTTGGGATCTACGTCGACCGCCTTGCGCAACAGGCGCTCCGCCTCCGCGTCATTTTTCCGGGCGCGCGCGATTTCGGCCAGGCCTATCAGCGGGGCCGGTGATTTGGGCTGCTTCGCCGCAGCCTGCTTGAACAGCTTTTCAGCCTGGTCCCATTGCATATTTTTTAGGGCAACGACAGCCTGATCGAATTCCGGCGAGTTTTTGGAAGCAGCCTGGGCGTCGGGTTTTACCGGGGTCAAGGGCGAGGGGGCATTGGGAGCAGAACCCGTATCGACGCTCGCAAAAGCAACATTGGAGGTGCCGGAAACA
>JAYSKH010000206.1:0-37849 GCA_043726505.1 Undibacterium sp.
GGTTCTTGGCATCCGGGCAGTATTTTTCAATGGCCGCCATCGCTGCCTGCACCGCCAGTGGCAGCATTTCCGTTGATAAATTATTAAAACCGCCAGGAAACAGGTTGGTGTCCACCGGCGCCAGCTTGAAACCGGAGTTGCGCAAGTCTACGGAACAGTAAAAAGGAGGGGTATGCTCCTGCCATTCCAGCCTGAACCAGCGTTCTATGGACGGCGTCGCCTGTAATATCTTTTTTTCCAGATCGAGCAGAGGGCCGTTCAGGGCGGTGACGAGATGCGGAACCATATTGACCTTTGATGTGTAATTTGCGCACGCGGCTTCCATGATTTTAACGGGAAGGCCGCGCTGTACACACCAAGCTTGGGGTTCAGGAGCAGATAATCAAGAGCAATTATGTAGAAACCAGACTAAATCTAGGGTTATCAAATACCAAATTATCAACAAAACCGCGACGCAGCCATGTCTGATGCATGATCACACGCGGTTTATCAGCCTGCCTTATTTGGATTCAGTGACCAGATTAAAATGCTCAACTGTCGGAGGGCCGGCAAAAAACGGGCCGACGATGCCCCGCCATTGCTGAAAGGCAGGTGATTCGCGGAAGTCGACAATGTGATTGTCCAGCGTCTCCCAGACAACAGTCAGCACATAGCGTTCTGGCGACTCTATGCTGTGATAAACCTTGTGGCTGACATAGCCCTTGGCCTGGTGGATGATATCCTGCACACCGCGCTGGATGGCGGCGTCAAATTCGGCCTGTTTGCCGGGTTGTATGCGTATATCTGCTAATTCGAGAATCATGGCCATTCCTTACTGAGTTTGAAAACCGCTGCACACGGGTACTTGCCGATTATGCCATTTTTTGCGAAAAGAGTGCGACGGCACGCCTGTCCGGTTCCACCGCCTATACCAGTCCGCGGTCGCTCAGTTCTGCCTTGATATACGCATAGAACACCGGCGCGGCAACCACACCGGGTATGCCGAACAGCGTTTCCATCACCAGAATCGCCGTCAGCAGCTCCCATGCACGGGCATTGATGTGCGCACCGATGATTTTGGCGTTGAGGAAATACTCAAGCTTGTGCACGACGATCATGAAAGCCAGTGATGCCAGCGCGATATTGAGCGAATGCGACAGACCCACGGTAACGATGACGCTGTTGGAAATAATGTTGCCGGCCACCGGAATCAAACCAGCAAGGAAAGTGATCGCAATCATGCTCTTGGTCAGCGGCAGGTGCACGCCGGCCATCGGCAATATCACCAACAGGTAGATAGCTGTCAGCACGGTATTGATCAATGAAATCTGCACCTGCGCGAACACGATCTTCTGGAAAATCATGGCCAGCTTTTCAATACGCTCATGCAGCGCTAATGCAAAAGGCCGGTAGTTGGTGGGCATCGTCGCATCCTGCAGCGCCACCATGGCGCCGATGATCATGCCCAGCAGCAGGTGCACAACCATGTGGCCGGCCTCCTGGCCCAGCAGCTTGGCCTCGCTCGAATGCTCACGCAGCCAGTTGGTGATCATCGCGCGCAGGTCGTCCACGTCATCCAGGTCATCCGGCAGGTTGGCATGCACCCAGTCCGGCATCTGGTGACGCGAGGCCTCGATGATGTCCGCCAGCTTTTGCAGCAAGGTATGCAGGTTGCCGGCATCGCTGCGCAGGAACGCAAAGGCAGACCACACGCCTATCGTGATCGCAGAAATGATCAGCACCGCCAGGAACACGACGGCAATCACGCGCGATTGGTAGCTGCTGAATTTTCTTGCAATCAGCGGCGCTAACAGATGGATCAGCGAATACACGAGCAGGCCGGAAAACAGCGCAATCAGCAGACCCGCTTTCAGCACGGTCAGCAGCGCCAATGCGGCCAGTACATAGGATGCAATCGTGGTCGCCGAGATTTTTTCGGACTGCGCCATGTTCAACTCCGGTAAAAGTAAAGTCAGAAGGAATGCGGCAAGATTCTGATGACCGGAATCAGCGCAACAGGCCGACGATGGTCCCGCCGATCAGGGCCAGCGTTGCCACCAGCGTAATCATGAAGCCGACGCTGCGCTTGGCGGGGTCGCGGTAGTAGGCCAGCGCATAAACGATACGGCCCAGTACCCAGGCGGCGCCGCCCAATGCAGCCCAGCGGTCACTGACCAGCATCGCGCACATCCACAACGCAGGCAGGAAGACAATGATCTGCTCCACCGTATTCACCTGCACCCGCATCGCCCTCAGGAATTCCGGCGGGCCATCCACCGACGGCGCCTTGACTTTGTATTTGCCCCGCGCCAGCGAAACCATACAGATCGTCCACAGATAAACTGCCAGCGCGGCGATCGTCGCCCATGCCGTCCATTGAATTTGCATATAATGACCCTATATAGAGAACGTCGAGCCAATTCGGCGATGTTGATGCTACCAGCCATATTGGGATCAACATTATGTTGCACAAGGCTAAACATTTGATACAGACTTTTACATTTATTTTGTATTCCCTGTGAGTACTGCCAGCGTTAAATATCTTATCTACACAGAAGAACTGAGGTGCCAAGGTGAACTTAATTTTTAATAAAAATACTATCGTTTCCGCTGCAGCGTTGTTGGGCCTGACTGCCGGTTTGTCTGCCCAGGCAGCCGACTTTGAGGATTATGCACGTGTTGTCAGCGTGCAACCGCAAGTGGAACAGGTCAACACGCCGCGCCAGGAATGCAATACAGCGGTTGAAACCGTACAGCGCCAGCCACAGCAGGAACGCGGCATCGGCGGTTCCATCATCGGCGGTATCGCTGGTGGCCTGCTGGGTTCGACAGTGGGCGGCGGTACAGGACGTACGGTCGCGGCAGCAGCAGGTGCGATCACCGGTGCAGTTGTCGGCGACAGGGTGGAAAACAACCCGAACAACAATAACAACGGCCAGCCAGTGTATGACCAGCGCCAGGTGCGCCAGTGCCATATGGTAGACCGCTGGGAAACACGCACGACAGGTTATGCAGTGACTTACGAATATCAGCGCAAGAACTACACCACCGTGTTGCCGTATGACCCGGGTGCACGCCTGAAATTGCTGGTTTCGCTGACACCGCGTATTTAATACGGCAGGTATTCAGTGGCGGCGGCGTCCGTTGCCAGCCGCTTGCTTAAACCGCGAGAACAACACGAACAAGCCCGCTACCGAAAGGCAGCGGGCTTTTCTTTTGTCTTTCTTTTACGCGCTTCTTTTGCACATTTTATATCTGTTTTTGCCGCAAACATCGTTCCACACAACAGCTTTGCTTGCTGATAGGCATAAGTCTTGCATTCACCCAGCGCGCATGCTCCAATCCATTTTGCATTAAAAACGGCTAGCCCCGGAGAATCAGCTCCAGTGAGCCGCAATAAACCTTGCAGCGCAGGTGATCTGCCAGCCGTGCCGGTTTGCGCTGTTTTTTTCGGCTTTTATAGTATTATCTTGCCCAAAATAAACATTTTGCATCACCCTGCGCGAAAACCGCACAAAAGGCACTAAAAAAACAGCGCGATAAAACCCCTAAAATCCTCACCCATACCGCTCGGATTTCTCGGCCCCATGCGAAAATTTTTAAAACAATATGGCCTTCCCCTCTGGATCGGCCTGATTCTGCTGGCTGGCTTTGCCGCGATAAGCATCACCGGCTATGTCGCCTCGCGTGACATACTGCAACAAACCATTGCAGAACAGTCGCTGCCTGCTGCCGGCGACGATATTTATGCAGAAATCCAGAAAGAGCTTTCCCGCACGGTGCAAGCCTCTTCCACCGTGGCGCACGACATATTTGTGCGCGACTGGCTGGCCAATGGCGAGCCGGACGCCAGCCATCTCGGCAAATACCTGAACGAAGTCCGGCAAAACAGCAGTGCGCTCAGCGCCATCCTGATTTCCGATACCAGCCACAATGTGTATGGCGCCAGCGCTGCGCCCCGGGTAACCAGCGATGCCGATCCCCGGGACCGCTGGTTCCAGCGTGCGCGCCAGTCGACATCGGCACTGGAAACCAGCGCGGACATTGATCCCGTCAGCCGTGACCTGAGCTTTACTGCCAGCCACAGGATCAGCGACGCCAATGGCAAATTTCTGGGCGCGGTCAGCATCAGCAGCACCAGCAGCGTGTTGCGCAACCTGGCAGACAGTTACCAGAAGCGTTCTCAACGCAATATATATGTAGTAGACCAGAAAGGCAGCGTCATGCTGTCGGCTTCTGCCCAGGCCGCAGCCAGGCAGGATATCCAGTCCTCCCCAGGCTTGGGCCTGAATGGTCTGGCAGCTACCATCCTCGCCAATAAAAAGAACGTGCCGCTGCAGCTGGAATCCAGCGCCAGCATCAGCGGCAGCGTCCTGGTCAACGCCCGCTTCATGCCCGAGCTGGGCTGGCATCTGCTGGTGGTGCAGGATGCAGGCCAGGCAGCCAAGCCCCTGCAGGAAGTACTACTGATCAATCTCGCTATCGGCGCGGCGATCTTCGCCGTCGTGCTGGCCGCACTGCTGCTGGCGCTGCGCCGCTTTCACACCCATATGGAACAGTCCGCCGCGACCGACCAGCTGACGACGTTGCTGAACCGCCAGGCTTTCGGCTTCATCTTCCGCCAGTCGCTGCTGGACAGCGAACGCTCGCGCCAGCCGCTGTGCGTGGTGCTGATTGATATCGACCTGTTCAAGAAGATTAACGACAAGCAAGGCCGCCAGGTGGGCGACCATGTGCTGAAGGAAATCGCGATGATTTCCAAGCGCTCGCTGCGGGAAAGCGATGTCATCTGCCGCTGGGGCGGCGAGGAATTTTTGCTGCTGCTAAAGAACTGCACGCTGGAAAAAGCCACGTCGATTGCAGAGACGCTGCGCGGCACCATCGCCGCCAATGATTTTTCGCGCACCACGTCGCTGGCAAAAACCCGGCTGGCAGTAACCGTCAGCATGGGGGTAGCGCAGTTCAAGGATGAAGACACGGAAGACAGCGTCTTTGACCGCGCCGATGTGGCCTTGCGCCAGGCCAAGGAAAGCGGCAGGAACAGCGTTTACTTCTCCGAGTAAGCGGCAAGTTACTGGCTATTAGCTATTGGCGATTGGCTACTGTTTACTGCCGTTTTTTTTGTGCAGCCAGCGCAAGCGTCACGGGGATGAACGCGCGGTAAACATCTCCCGCCGCGACATCCCAGTTTTCCACTTTCTGTAATTGCTTTTCCACCGTCAGCATATCGCCGCGGGCAATCGGCCCCGTCAGCGCCTGCGCTGTTCCCAGGCTGAACACATTCTCCAGCGACTGCCTTGCCAGCGGCGCCGCCATTGCCTGCGCCATCGCAGCCGGTATGCCGGCAGCCTCATACGCACGTAAGGCCACATCCATCAGGCTCACCAGATAATTGCTGGCGATAACGGAGCCGGCGTGATACAGCAGTTTATTGTCCGCGCTGATCTGCACCACCTGGGCGCTTATCGCCTGCAGCGCGGGCATCAGCACGGCCAGCGCGCGCGCATCACCTTCGACGCTGCATATCGTGCCGGCAAAATCCAAAAATACCGCCGTGGCATCCGCAAAGCTGCGCACCGGATGCACGCTGGCCACCGCAGCGCCTAGGCCGCTTGCAGACGACAGTTCGGTGGATGCCTTGGCGCCGCTGCAATGAAACACCAGGCTATGTGCATCCAGCAGGCCACGCTGCACCAGCGCCTCGCAACTTGCGGCAATGCTGTCGTCCGGCACACCCAGCAGATAGACATCGGCCGGGCGTAACAAATCCCAGTCGCCGGCCGGCTCGCCAGCGCCGATAAATTCGGCGGCCAGCTGTGCGCTTTGCGGCGAACGGGTCAGCACCTGGCTGATATTGAACACGCGATGTGCAGCAAACTGCCGAGCAAATACGCGGCCAACCTTGCCGCCGCCGATAATGCACAGGGTTTTCATTTGCCCTCCTCGCCGGGAAAGCGCCGCAGGCCCTCCAGGTCCAGTATCGTGATGCCGCCGTAATCGACGCTCAGCAATTTTTTCTTTTCCAGTACCTGCAGCGCCTGGTTGGCGCGCTGCCGCGACACGCTGGAGATATAACCGATCTCTTCCTGGGAAATCTGCAGCTGCATGCTGCCGCCCGGGTTCAGGTAGGGATTAAACATCGCAGCCAGGCAGCGCGCGACCCGCGCATCGGTATCCAGCATGCGGTCATACTCAACCAGAGAAATAAAGAAACCAAGCCGCTCGTTCAGTTGCGACAACAAGAAGCGGTTGAACGGTATGCTGTTATCCAGCAGCCAGTTGAACGTGGACATCGGCATGCAGGCAATGCGCGTGTCGCGCAGCGCGACGACGTCATACCTGCGCGCTTCTGTCTTCAACAGTGAACCTTCGCCGAACCAGCCGCCCGGCAGCATGCAGCTGAAGGTAACGATCTTGCCTTCGGGCGATACGCTACTCATCTTCAGGAAACCTTCTGCTACTCCCATCCACTGGTCAACCACATCCCCCTTATGCCACACATAAGCGCCCGCGGGCACCATGCGTTCTGTGACCTCCGCCTCCACCTTGCGCAGATGTTCCGGGGCCAGCATGCGCGCCCACATGGTCTTGCCGAACAGCAGGCGCGGGTCGCTGATGGGCGGCTCAGATGCTGAAGTATTTACTGCGGTATTTACGGCATTGCTGTGTTCGGTCATTGTGCGTCGCACCAACGATAGTTTGCGATAAAAGCGAGATTGTCGGGCGGATGACAGCGTGAACCGTGCAGACTGTCTAGTATCCGGCTAACAAGAAGAATTTGGACTCATGCAGACAAAGGCATCCATATAAATGCCATGCAGCAATGGGTCCATAGGAGACATTGTAAGCGACTATAGGGGCAGCGCAAACATGCGTTGTGTAGTAACTCGCCCCTCAGCCGGTCAATCGCCCCGTAAGGGCATACTCCTTCAAAATTCCCGGCGGCAACCGTATTGCAGACGGCAGCATCAGTAAGTCTGCAGTAAGGCGCAGTGACCACACTCACAACAAGATGGCGACATTGGTGGAGACGACACAATGACGGGCGAACACACTTTTCCCAGGCTCTTGCTGCCGCACGCGCAACTGCGTCCAGACAGGCCGGCCTTCCGCGAAAAGGACCTGGGCATCTGGCAGACCTGGAGCTGGGCCGACGTCAACCGCGAAGTGCGCGCTCTGGCCTGTGGCCTGGCTGCCCAGGGCTTCAAGCGCGGCATGAACCTTGCCATCGTCGGCGATAACCGCCCGCGCCTGTACTGGGCCATGGCCGCCGCGCAATGCCTGGGCGGCATACCGGTGCCGCTGTACCAGGACGCGCCGGTTGAAGACATGCGCTATGTACTGGAAAACGCCGAGATAGAATTCGCCGTGGTCGAAGACCAGGAACAGGTGGACAAGCTGCTGGAAATCCGCCAGCAGTTTCCGCGCCTGCAACACATCAGTTATGACGATGAGCGCGGCATGCGCCACTACCGGCAGCCGGAGCTGATGTCGTATGCCAGGCTGCAGGAAGCAGGCCGCGAGTATGACGCCTTGCATCCGGATTTTTTCCTGGCCGAGATCAACCGCGGCCAGCCCGATGATATCGCGATCATGCTGTATACGTCTGGCACCACCGGCAAACCCAAGGGCGTATGCATGACGCACAGGGCCATCATCGACCGCGCCTTTGCTGGCGCCGAGATGGAAAAGCTGAGCGACCAGGACACGATACTCAGCTACCTGCCGATGGCCTGGGTCGGCGACAATCTGTTTTCCTACGCACAGGGCATGGCGACGGGTTTTACCGTCAACTGCCCGGAGTCCGGCGAAACCGTGATGACCGACATGCGCGAAATCGGACCTACCTATTATTTTGCGCCGCCGCGCATCTTTGAAAACATGCTGACCTCGGTGATGATCAGGATGGAAGATGCGGGCCGCATCAAGCGCACTATGTTCCACTACTTCATGGGCGTGGCCAAGCGTGTCGGCCCTGCGCTACTGGACGGCAAACCCGTGGGTTTAGGCGACAGGCTGCTGTACGGACTGGGCAATATCCTTGTGTACGGCCCGCTGCGCAATGTGCTGGGGCTGTCGCGCATCCGTGTAGGCTACACCGCTGGCGAAGCGATAGGGCCCGACCTGTTTTCTTTTTACCGTTCCATCGGCATCAATCTGAAGCAGTTGTACGGCTCCACCGAAACCTGCGTATTCGTCTGCATACAGCAGGACGGCCAGGTCAAGTCCGACACCGTGGGCCCGCCCACTGCGGGCGTGCAACTGAAGATAGACGATAGCGGCGAAGTTCTGATCAAGACACCAGGCCTGTTCCAGTCGTATTACAAACGGCCGGACGCAACAGCGGAGGCATTCAACAGCGACGGCTGGTTCCTTACCGGCGATGCCGGCTTCTTTGACCAGGATGGCCACCTGAAGATCATCGACCGCGCCAAGGATGTGGGCAAGATGGCGGACGGCGCGATGTTCGCTCCCAAATATATAGAAAACAAGCTGAAGTTCTTCCCCTTCATCAAGGAAGCGGTTGCGTTCGGCAACGGCCGCGAACAATGCACGGCCTTTATCAATATTGATATCGAAGCGGTCGGCAACTGGGCTGAACGGCGCGGCATCGCCTACTCCGGTTACACCGATCTGGCCGCGCAGCCGGCGGTATACGACCTGATCGCCAACTGCGTGGAAACAGTCAACGCCGATCTGGCGCACGATGCGCTGCTGGCCGGCTCTCAGATCCATCGCATGCTGATACTGCACAAGGAACTGGACCCCGACGACGACGAGATGACTCGCACCCGCAAGGTCAGGCGCGGTTTCATCGAAACCAAATATGCGGTACTGATCGATGCGCTGTATTCCGGCAAGGAATCGCAATTCATTGAAACCCAGGTCAAGTTTGAAGACGGCCGGCGCGGCTCCATCAGCGCCGACCTGAAGATACGCAACGTCAAGACCTTTGACGCCAGCCGGCAGGCGGCATGATGGACCAGAGAGTGCGCGACGAAGCGCTGATAATCGAAAGCGATGACATGGGTGCCACAGAGGAGAACAGTGAAGCGATGGACGGCGCAGCAGAAGACGGCGTGACCAATAAAAGAAAAATAGGCGACGTGATCCTGGACCTGCAAAATATCTCGCTGTCCTTCGGCGGCGTCAAAGCGCTGACCGATATATCGTTCAATGTGCGCGAACATGAAATCCGCGCCATCATCGGCCCCAACGGGGCGGGCAAGAGTTCTATGCTGAACGTCATCAACGGCGTCTATCATCCGCAAAAAGGCCGCATCACCTTTCAGGGCAAGGAAAGGCGGGCGATGAACCCGCATGAGGCCGCCCGCCACGGCATTGCGCGCACCTTTCAGAACATCGCCTTGTTCAAGGGCATGTCGGCGCTGGACAACATCATGACCGGCCGCAACACGATGATGAAGAGCAATTTCCTGTCGCACGCCTTTTACTGGGGCGCTGCACAACGCGAAGAACTCGAACACCGGCGCAAGGTAGAAGAGGTCATCGACTTTCTTGAGATTCAGCATATCCGCAAGAAGCAGGTCGGCAAGCTGCCGTATGGCCTGCAAAAGCGGGTGGAACTGGGGCGTGCGCTCGCCGCCGAACCTAGGCTGCTGCTGCTGGACGAGCCGATGGCCGGCATGAACGTGGAAGAAAAACAGGACATGTGCCGCTTCATCCTGGACGTTAACGACCAATTCGGCACGACGATCGTGCTGATCGAACACGACATGGGTGTGGTGATGGATATCTCGGACCGCGTGGTGGTGCTGGACTACGGCAAGAAGATAGGCGATGGAGAGCCGGACGCGGTGCGCAGCAATCCGGAAGTCATCCGCGCCTATCTCGGCAATGGCCATTAACAAAACCCGCAACAGAACACAGAAAAACAGAGGCGTACATGCAATTTTTCTTTGAAGTGCTGATCGGCGGTCTGCTGTCCGGCATGATGTATTCACTGGTGGCGCTGGGCTTTGTACTGATCTACAAAGCCTCCGGCGTGTTCAATTTTGCACAGGGGGCGATGGTGTACTTCGCCGCGCTGAGCTTTGTCGGCATCATGGAAAAAGGCGCACCGTTCTGGCTGGCGATTATCCTGACCTTGGCGCTGATGGTGCTGTTCGGCGTCGT
Organism: Undibacterium sp.; assembly: GCA_043726505.1. Classification (GTDB taxonomy): domain Bacteria; phylum Pseudomonadota; class Gammaproteobacteria; order Burkholderiales; family Burkholderiaceae_D; genus Undibacterium. The sequence continues at coordinate 10,117 of JAYSKH010000206.1, forward strand.
GACCGAGCGCATTGTGTTGCGCAAGCTGGTCAACCAGCCGCCGATCACGCTGTTCATGGCGACGATAGGCCTGTCCTTTTTTGTCGAAGGCCTGGCACCCTTTTTGTGGGGCAATGACATCCGCGAACTGAAGCTGGGCATACAGGACGAACCCATCCCCTACCTGATCGACAATTACGGCCTGGCCGTCAGCAAGTTTGATCTGGCGGCGGCGCTGATCTGCGGCGTGCTGGTGGCGGTGCTGGCGCTGTTCTTCCAGAAGACCAAGATAGGCCGCGCATTGCGCGCCGTTGCCGACGACCATCAAGCGGCGCTGTCGATAGGTATCCCGCTGCAGCATATCTGGGTCATCGTCTGGGCGGTGGCGGGCTTTGTCGCACTGGTCGCCGGGTTGTTGTGGGGCGCGCGCAACGGCGTGCAGTTTGCACTGGTGTCGGTGGTGCTAAAGGCGCTGCCAGTATTGATACTGGGCGGTTTCACGTCGGTGCCAGGCGCCATCGTCGGCGGCCTGATCATAGGTGCGTCTGAAAAGCTGGCGGAGGTGTATATAGGGCCTATGGTTGGCGGCGGCATAGAAGGCTGGTTCCCGTATGTGCTGGCGCTGCTGTTCCTGCTGGTGCGGCCTGAGGGTTTATTCGGCGAAAAACACATTGACAGGGTTTAAGGATATTTATGTTTTATCGTGAAGCAGGTCAATTCAAGGTCAGCTACCAGGCGGACCAACAGATATTTCCTATCCGCCAGGACAGGATTGCAATGGCAGTATTCATCGCCATCGCCTTTATCGCAGTGCCGCTGTTTGCCAGCCCCTACTGGTTCTCCGCCATCCTGATTCCATTCCTGGTATTTGCCCTGGCCGCGCTGGGGCTGAATATCCTGACCGGCTATGCGGGCCAGCTGTCGCTGGGCACTGCGGCCTTTATGGCGGTGGGTGCTTTTTCCGCGTACAACCTGGTGCTGCGGCTGCCGTGGATACCGCAGATTGTCAGCTTCCTGCTCGCAGGCGTGGCCGCCGCAGCGGTGGGCATTGCCTTTGGCCTGCCCAGCTTGCGCATCAAGGGTTTTTACCTGGCAGTGGCCACACTGGCGGCGCAGTTTTTTGTCGTGTGGGCTTTGCAGAAATTCCCATGGTTTACCAATAACAGCTCTTCCGGCGTCATCAGCGCGCAAGCAGTGAACTTCTTTGGTATAGACATCAATACGCCGATGCGCAACTACCTGTTTGTGCTGTGCGTCGTCAGCGTGCTGGCGCTGCTGGCCAAGAACATGGTGCGCTCCAACACCGGCCGCAAGTGGATGGCGGTGCGCGACATGGACGTGGCCGCAGAAGTAATAGGCATTCCACTGATGAAGACCAAGCTGCTGGCCTTTGCCGTCAGCTCCTTCTACTGCGGCGTGGCGGGCGCGCTGTATGCATTCTGCTATATCGGCACGGTGGAACCGGAAGCCTTCAACCTGGACATGTCTTTTCGCGTGCTGTTCATGATCATCATCGGCGGCGTCGGCAGCGTGCTGGGCTCGTTTATCGGCGCGGCCTTTATCGTACTGCTGCCGACGCTACTGTCCTTTGTAATTCCGCCGATTGCCGACCTGTTCCAGATGTCTTTCAACAAGGCTTCGCTGACCTATATCGAATTCATGATTTTCGGCGCGCTGATCATTTTTTTCCTGATCGTGGAACCACACGGCTTGGCGCGGCTGTGGCAGATCGCGAAAGAAAAATTGCGGATATGGCCTTTCCCGCATTGAATTGTTTTTGTTTGGCAGTAAATCTAGCATCAAGCAACAGGCACCATAAATAGAGCAGCATCACAATATCGAGACAACCCGTTTTTGCTTTTTCCTTAGGAGATACGCATGTCCAGACTTATGAAAACCCTGGCGACGCTGACTGCAGGCCTTGCCTTGTCCGCCTCGCTGATATCGCCTGCCGCCGCGCAGGCCAACGACCAATTTGTGTCCATACTGAGTTTCCGTGTCGGCCCTTACGGCCCCAGCGGCGTCGGCATCTATGGCGGCTTCATCGACTACATGCAGTACATCAATATGAAAGAGGGCGGCATAGGCGGCATCAAGTTCAGCTGGGAAGAATGCGAGACTGAATACCAGGCAGCCAAGGGTGTTGAATGTTATGAAAGGCTGAAAACCAAGAGCCCGACCAAGGGTTCCATCATCCATCCGGTATCGACGCCAATTTCGTATGCGCTGCTCGACAAAACCGTTGCCGACAAGGTGCCGCTAGTCATGACAGGTTATGGCCGCACCGATACTGTGGATGGCCGCTATTTCCCGTGGGCCTTCCCGCTGATCACGACCTACCCTATGCAGGCGACGGCCATCGTCAAGTACATTGCGCAGAAAGAAAAAGGCAATCTGCGCGGCAAGAAGATTACCTACCTGTACCTGGATTCAGCTTATGGCAAGGAACCCATCACTTACCTGCAGGCGGAAGCCAAGGTCAATGGTTTTGAGCTCAATACCGTGCCCATCGCCCCGCCCGGCAACGAGCAGGGTGCGCAGTGGCAGCAGGTGCGCCAGAACAAGGCCGACTGGGTCATCTTCTGGGGCTTTGGCGTGATGAACCAGACTGCATTGAAGGCAGCGCAAAAAGTCGGCTACCCGCGCGACAAGATGATAGGCAGCTGGTGGGCTGGCTCTGAAGAAGATACGGTACCGGCAGGCGAAGCAGCCAAGGGCTACCTGTCCGCCGCAATGAACGTGTCCGGCAAGAACGTGCCTATTGTCGCCGACATCGAAAAAGTCGTGTATGGCGCCGGCAAGGGTAACCTGCAGGACAAGAGCAAGATCGGCTCCATCAACCATAACCGCGGCATTGTCATCGGCATCCTGACGGCCGAAGCGGTGCGCGTAGGCCAGAAAAAATACGGCAAGAAAGTATTGTCCGGCGAAGAACTGCGCTGGGCGCTCGAACACCTGGACCTGTCTGACGCGCGTCTGAAAGAGCTGGGCGCGACCGGGCTGATGCCTGCCGTCAAAACCAGCTGCCTCGACCATGAAGGCTCCGGCAAGATCAAGATCCAGCAATGGGATGGCGCCAAATGGAATGTCGTGTCGGACTGGATAGACGGCAACCGGCAGCTGGTGCGGCCGCTGCTGGAAGAATCTGCCAAGCAGTATGGCAAAGAGAAAAACATCACTCCGCGCGATTGCTCCAAAGAACAATAACAAGGCCCGATGGGGATGCGTCGATGACGCATCCCCCGCAGTCTTTGCACTATTGTGAAACTGAACGCATGACACTGGAATAGCTTCCATCCATAACCCGGCTACCGACCATGACAGCATTATCTGAAGCCCCCTCGCCTGCCCATGCGGCGGAACCAGTGCCCCCACTTGCGCTGTCTGCACCGCTGCTCAGCATCAACAACATCGAGGTCATTTACGACCATGTGATCCTGGTGCTGAAGGGTGTGTCGCTGCAGGTGCCGCAAGGAAAAATTGTTGCACTGCTGGGCGCCAACGGCGCCGGCAAGAGCACGACGCTGAAAGCAATCTCCAACCTGCTGCGCGCCGAGCGCGGCGACGTCACTAAGGGTGCAATTGAATTCCGTGGCGAGCGCGTAGACCGGCTGACGCCAAATGATCTTGTGAAAAAGGGTGTGATCCAGGTGATGGAAGGACGCCACTGCTTCGGCCACCTGACCGTGGAAGAAAACCTGCTGACCGGCGCGTATACGCGCAGCCTGAACCGCGCGGAACTGAGGGACAGCCTGGATATGGTGTACTCGTATTTCCCGCGCCTGAAGGAGCGCCGCACTTCGCAGGCAGGTTATACGTCTGGCGGCGAACAGCAGATGACGGCGATAGGCCGCGCATTGATGGCAAAACCGTCGATGATCCTGCTGGACGAACCTTCGATGGGCTTGGCGCCGCAGATCGTGGAAGAAATTTTTGAAATCGTCAAGGATCTCAACAGCAAGGAAAACGTGTCCTTCCTGCTGGCGGAACAAAACACGATGGTCGCGCTACGGTATGCGGATTTCGGCTATATCCTGGAAAACGGCCGCGTCGTGATGGAAGGCCAGGCGAGCGACCTGGCCTCCAATGAAGACGTCAAGGAATTTTACCTCGGCGTATCCGGCGCAGGCCGCAAGAGCTTCCGCGACATGAAATTCTACCGGCGCCGCAAGCGCTGGCTGGCATAGGATCGCCGCACGATGAACCACAAGAAGGCGCGCGAGTTCTGCACAAAACTTCCCGGCGCGGTGGCAGCGACCAAATGGGGCAGCAGCCTGGTATTTTCCGTCGGCGACAAAATGTTTGCCGCCACCAGTCACGACAAGGACCGCGAACGCGGTTTCAGTTTCAAGGTGGACCGTGAACGCTTTCTTGAACTGACGGACAGACCGGGCATCATTCCCGCGCCCTACCTCGCTCGGGCGAGCTGGATCAGGGTGATGGACATTGCCGGCCTGGAAGATGCCGAAGCGCGCGCACTGCTGCATCGCTCTTACGAACTGGTGTTCGCCAAGCTGACCAAAATCAAGCAAAAAGAGATAGGCCATGACAGCAAAAACTGAATACCTGGACGAACTGGAAACCCGCGACCCGGCACAGCGTGAGCACACACTGCTGGCGGCACTGCCGCAATTGCTGACGCGCGCACAGAGTGCGCCCGGCTGGGCCGACATACTGGGCGGCGTGAACGCCGGCGACATCACATCGCGTCAAGCGCTGGCGCAGCTACCGGTGACACGCAAGTCCGATCTAAAAGATTTGCAGAAAAAGAGCCTGCCTTTCGGCGGTATGACCAGCACACCGCCTGCACAATTGCGGCGCGTCTTCATGTCGCCCGGCCCCATTTTTGATCCAGAGGGTTACGGCCAGGACTGGTGGCGTTTCGGACGCCCTTTCCACGCGGTGGGCCTGCGCGCAGGCGACCTGATCCAGAATTGTTTTTCCTACCACTTTACGCCGGCCGCCTTCATGGTGGATGGCGCAGCCGCGCGGCTGGGCTGCCCGGTGATTCCGGCAGGAATAGGCCAGACTGAAATGCAGGTGCAGGCGATGGCGGAACTGCGCCCTGCCGCGTATGTCGGCACGCCCAGCTTCCTGAAGATCATCATCGAAAAAGCACGCGACATGGGGGCCGACATCTCCAGCGTGCAAAAAGCCGTGGTCGGCGCGGAAGCACTGCCGCCGTCGCTACGCAAGTGGCTGCAGGAAAACGGCGTCGCCCACGTGTTGCAGACTTATGCGTCAGCCGACATCGGCAATATCGCTTACGAAACCGAAAGCGGCGGCGTGTTGAATCCCGGCATGGTGCTGGATGAAGACCTGCTGCTGGAAATTGTGCGTCCCGGCACCGGCGATTTAGTGAATCCGGGCGAAGTCGGCGAGGTGGTGATTACGTCCTTCAATGCTGACTATCCGCTGATCCGTTTCGGCACCGGCGACATGTCGGCGGTGTTGCCCGGCATATCGCCGTGCGGCCGCACCAATGTGCGCATCAAGGGCTGGATGGGCCGTGCAGACCAGACGACCAAGGTCAAGGGCATGTTCGTGCATCCGTCGCAGGTGGCGGAAGTATTGAAGCGCCACCCCCAGGTGACCAAAGCAAGGCTGGTCGTCACCGGAGAAATGGCCAATGACGCGATGACCTTACACTGTGAGATAAGCAATGGCGCCAATGCGGTAGGCGCAGCAGATGCGACAACCAGCCTGCAGGCGGCACTGGTAGACAGCCTGCGCGATGTAACCAAACTGCGCGGCGATGTCATCTTTGTCGCAACAGGCAGCCTGGCCAATGACGGCAAGGTCATCGACGACACCAGAAAATACGAATAGCCACCTGCGCAGGCTCAATGCTGGTCTGGGGCAAGCTTGCTGCGTGCGTATCTTTGCCTACGGTTGCTGCTGCCGATAGAACCTGTAGCTTCCCTTGCCGTCTTTCTTGGCGCCGTACATCGCACGGTCGGCATATTGCAGCAGCGTTGCCGCATCATCGCTATCGTCGGGAAACAGGCTGATGCCTATCGATGCGTGCACATGGTGAGACACGCCGTCTGTCAGCGTGAAAGCTGAGCTCATTGCTGAAATGATCAACTGGCCGATGTGGGATGCATCTTCCGCGGTATGGATCTGCTCCAGTATCACAATGAATTCGTCGCCGCCCAAGCGCACCACGTGGTCACTGGCGCGCACCAGGCTTTTCAGGCGCAGCGCCGCTGCCTGTAGCAGCATATCGCCGGCAGCATGCCCCATCGTATCGTTGACGGTCTTGAAATCGTCCAGATCCACAAACAGCAGCGCCAGCCGGCTGCCATTGTCAGCCACTCTCTGCATAGCCAGCGGCAGGAAGTTCATCATCCAATAGCGGTTGGGCAAGGCAGTCAGCGCATCCATATTGGCCAGGTCGGATAACAGCTGCTCCTGCTCTTTGACTTCGGAGATATCGCGCAAGGTCATCGCAAGGCCAGAACCCGAGCGCACCAGACGCCGGTGTATCCAGGCCGCCTTCAGATTGCTGCCGGCAGCGACCCTGAACACGTCTTCGTGGAACCCCGTTTCCATCGCCTTGCTGAAGACCGACAAGACCTGGTCTGCAAGGGTTCCGGAATAATTCGCTAGCAGGCGGCTTCCTATCAGTTCATCCTTGCTGCGCCCCACCAGCGCGGCGGCGCGCCCATTGCAGTCTTCAATCAGAAAGTCTTCTATCTGATGCAGCTTGTTGCATACCGCGCGCAGCATATAAAAGCCTTCACGGGCGCCGTCTATCGCCAGATGGTAGGCCGTTTTGACTTCGTCGGCCTGCTGCTTGCGCCATGCCAGCCGGGCAGACAGGTAAGCGCCTATGCAGGCAAACAGAAAGAGCGCGGCGGAAGCGATCTCGGCAATCCTGAAATAGTGCTGCTCGGCGAGCTGATATTCGTCAACAATCTGCTGCTCCGACAGACCAACGACGGAAATGAACGGCGCGTTGGCCAGCTTTTGCCAGGCAACCAGCCGCGGCTGCCGGTCCGTAAATTTGTCGCCAGCCATCGCCTCCACACCGGAGTCCGGCTTGAAACCGGGCAGCATTGAAAAAACTGTTTTCAGCGTATTGCTGTCACGGCCTACCTGCGATGCAAAGCTGGTGCCGTCCTTGTCGATGACAGTAAAGAAATCGTTTTTACGCAACGCAAATTCGTCATTGAACGATGCCAGATAAGGCGTTTCCGCCGCCAGCACAATGATGCCCGCAAAACTGCCGTCCGGTTTGTCCAGCCGGCGGGAAAACAGCGTAACCACCCTGCCCAGACGTAGCCCTAGCATAGGCTTGCTGATGATCAGGCCGCTGGCGGGATTATTCTTGTGCGCCTGAAAATAGTCCCTGCCTGAAATGGATGCGCCATTCTTGGATATCGCCAGCGTGCTGGTGACCAGCATGCCGTCGGTGCCGACCACGCTGACATGCAGCAGATTGGAAGCCGGATAAAGATGTTCCAGCTGAGTTTCCAGCTTCAGGCTGCCATTGGTATCTTGCCAGTAGTATTTCAGCGTCAGCGTGATCTGGTTGATCTGTTCTATCGATCTTTCCAGTTGCCTCGCATAAGTCCTAGAAAAGGATGCGGCTTGGGTGGAGGAATTTTTTTGCAGCGTACCGTATTCATAGTCCAGCCTGGCCAAGGTCAGTATCCACAATCCGCCCACCAGCAGCGCGCAGACGAGGAGCCACGCGAACGCGCCCGGCAACCGGGAGCGCAACAGCGACGGACGCCGAAAAATATGAAAATTCTGTGCAGGATCAGACTGGCTCATGGTGTAGGCTGGACGGCAATACGGGGCGACAACAACACGAAGCAGTATTGTGCTTCATCAATCCAAATATGTGATGATAATCCACGCAGCTTGCTCAAAAAAAAGGCCGGTTTGCACCGGCCGTCTCTATTCTGCATTGCAGTTGAACGACACGCTTAGTTGGATTCCTTGATCACGCGGCCAAAGGTTTTTTGCACGGGCCGCGCATTCATCGGATACAGGCGGCTGAAGATTGCCAGCTGCTCCGGTGAAATCTCAACCGTTTGCTTCAGCACTATCCACAATACGCCTTCGGTGCAGGGCGGTGTTTCCAGCGATCCCATATACGTATAGTATTCGCGCTGCTGCGGCAACAGCTGCGTCACATCCATCGTCACCAGCGGCTGCACGGGATCATTTTTTTCCAGCGGCAGATTGTTCCACACCGACTGTATCAGGCTTTGTGCCTTGCCTCTTTCCAGCAGTATGGCCACCACGGCGATCTTGCCTTCGCCATCCTTGTGCACCATGTGCACAACCATTTCAAAACTCCTGCCGTTGATACGCTCTTCCGACGGTTTGTGAAAGTGGAACTGCACCAGCTCATAGGTGTGGCCCAGCAGACTGATGTAATTGCCCGGGCCTACGGCGACCTGTATCGTATGGCCGTTATCGATGACATTGAAGCGCGAAGGCTTGTAGTCGAAAGTGACCGGATTCAGGTCCACACGCAGGCCGTCGCGGATGTCGATCGGCGACTGGCGCTCGCCTATATCGCATTTGGCATATGAAGGATTGAGCTTGCCCCAGCGCAGCGGGCCGTCATCGCCTTCATAGCTCCAGTGCATCGTGGTACCGGGTATCTCGGCGGCGGCCTTGGATTTGGCATTGCCGGTATCGTAAGTCTCTAGGCGCTTGACCGGGGTTGCATAAGGACTCTTGTACGAGGGCCGGGCGACGGAACGGACGCTGGCCGCATTGCTGGCGCCGGCATTGGCGCTTTCCTTGTCCTTGCGCAGCACGGACAGTTTTTCGGCTATCTTGGCGGCGAGCTCATCGGCTTCTTGTGCTTCCTTGGCGCGCGCAGCGGCAGCGCTCTTTGACTGCTTACTTTCCTTACCTTCCTTACTATCCTTACCCTCTTTGCCTTCCTTGCTGTCTTTTCCTTCTTTAGACATGGATTTGGCGTCCTCTTTATCCTTGGACGAAGAAGTCGAAGAGCCAGCGTCCTCCCTCGACGAGGCCGGCTTGATCGGCTTGGAAGGCGTAGACGGGGAATCGGACGCCGCAGCGGCAGATGCCATTAAGGCACTTAGCAGCAGTGCAAGTAAGCTACGCATGTTTGATCGCTGGAAATATTGGTTTAATCCAATAACGGCAAACAGCAGGCAAAACTTGAATGCGGGTAAAAGCTTGGCTTGAAAGAAACAGGCGGGCAAGCCGCCGTTTTGACGTTCCTGGCTTACCTTCTGCGCTTACATTCCTTCTACGATCAGCAGGCGTCCTATCGAATGCTGCTGGCGTATGGACCTGGCCTTTGTGTACTCGACCGATTCATACCATTTCTTGGCCTGCTCCATCGACGGAAACTCGGTAATCACCGTGCGCCAGCCGGCATTGTGCTGTGCATCTTCGCCTTCCATCTGTTCACGCGCGCCGCCACGTACGAGGAAGGTGCCGCCGTATTGCTCCAGGCTGGCGGTGGACAAGGGACGGTAGTCGGCATAACCGTCGGGGTTGGTTACAGTGATTTCGGCAACGACATATGCTTTAGGCATTTACTTCTCCAGAGGAAAAAGGGCTAGCTCGCGATGAGCTTGCCCTTATTTTAAGGCATTACGGCTGCAGTGATTCCAGCCCCTTGCGTGCAGGCGCTATGCGCCCAGCAAACGTGCTTTGGCAGCGTCATATTCTGCAGTCAGGCGCTGCACGACTTCGGCCACGCTAGGCGCATCATGCATCAGGCCCACGCCTTGGCCTGCGCCCCAGATGTCGCGCCAGGCCTTGGCCTTGCTGCCGCCGCCGGAACCAAAGTTCATTGCGCTCTTGTCGGCAACCGGCAGCTCGTCCGGGTTCAGGCCGGCGGCGACGATGGATTTTTTCAGGTAGTTGCCGTGTACGCCGGTGAATAGGTTGGTGTACACGATATCGGCAGCGCTGGATTCTATGATGGCCTGGCGATAGGCGTCGTCCACATTCGATTCCTGCGTGGCCAGCCAGCGCGAACCGATATACGCAAAGTCGGCGCCCATCGCTTGCGCAGCAAGAATCGCATCACCGGAAGCGATGGAGCCGGACAATGCAATCGGGCCTTTGAAGAATTTACGCACTTCGCCAACCAGAGCAAACGGTGACAGGCCGCCAGCATGGCCGCCGGCACCGGCAGCCACCAGGATCAGGCCATCCACACCGGCTTCCAGCGCTTTTTGCGCATGGCGTATCGAAATTACGTCATGCAGCACGATGCCGCCGTAGCTGTGGATCGCATCCAGCATCTCTTTCGGCGGAGCGCGCAGCGATGAAATGATGATGGGAATCTGGTGCTTGACGCACATTTCCACGTCATGCGCGAGCCTGTCATTGGATTGGTGCACGATCTGGTTAACGGCGATGGGGCCTATCTTGGCGCCGGGATTGGCTTCCTTGTAGGCGGCCAGCTCGGCCTTCAGTTCGGTCAGCCAGGTGTCCAGCATTTCTGCCGGGCGCGCGTTCAGCGCAGGGAAGGCGCCGACGATGCCGGCCTTGCATTGCGCGGCAACCAGTTTAGGGCCGCTGGCGATGAATAAGGGTGAGCCTATGACGGGCAAGGCCAGGTTTTGCAACGCAGCCGGCAGGTGTTGGGATGTCATGTCAGTGATCCTGTCTCGTTATCGGTGAGGCTGCGACGCAGCCACTCTGTTATACAAATTAAAACCTGTTTCGTCCAGCGCGGCTTGTGCAGACTGGCTAGCGGGTGCTTACAGGCACGGCAAAGCTTCTGTTGGTGTTTTTAAGCGGCGCTGATATGATGTTATCAGAAAAAACGTTGTTTTTCACAACTATCGAACGACCGTGCTAAATAATAGCCTGAATCATAAAAACGAGTATCCATGAGTATGTCCAAACCTAAAGTAGTCGATTTCCGGCAGGAACAGGAAGGCCTGCGCAACACACTGCGCCAGGGCATGCTGGATGCGGCAAGCCGCTTGCTGGTCGATGAAGGCGCAGCCGCGCTGACGGTGCGCAAGGTGGCGGAAGCGGTGAACTGCTCGACAACCTTGTTGTACTCGTTATTCGGCGGCAAGGATGGCCTGTCCAATGCCTTGTACCTGGAAGGCTTCGTCCGCTTAAAGCAGGAGTATGCGGATTATGCTAACGCCCAGCCCGGCCTGCAGGCGGCGGGCGGTATTGAAGGCGTATGGAATTATGCGAACATCTATCACAGCTATGCGCGCCGCCATCCCAGCTACTATATGGTGATGTTCGGTGATGCGATTGCCGGCTTTGTGCCGCCGCTGGAATCGCGCGTGGCGGCTTGGGAATCCTTTACGCCGCTGATAGCGCAGTTCGAGCGCTGCATGCAGGACGGCTCGCTGCCGCCGTCCAGTCCTACTGCTGCCGCCCGGCTGATGTGGGCGGCAATGCATGGCGTCATCAGCCTGGAACTGAAGGGCTATTACCTGAAAAAAGAACACCCAGACGAGCTGTACAAAGCGGCAGTGCGTGCCGTGCTGTTTTCGCTGAAACACCCGCAAGCGCTGGATTCGCAAGATTTAAACGACATCAGAACAACAACATAACCCACCACGGAGACACCATGGATTACCAATGTTTTGACTTCAGCATCAACGATAAAATCGCCCACCTGAGCCTGAACCGCCCTGCCGCGATGAATACAATGCAGCCACAGTTCTGGCGCGAGCTCACCACCATCCTGCAACAGCTACAGCGCGAAGCGCCTGCGCGCGTGCTGGTAATTTCATCCACCGGCAAACATTTTACGGCCGGCATGTCGCTGGACGTGTTTGGCCAGGGCGGCATTTCTCTGGACGACAGCAATGCCAGCGGCCGCGCCAACATCCTGCCTGCTCTGCAAGACATGCATCACGCTTTCAACCTGATCGAGCAGCTGCGCATGCCAGTAATTGCGGCGATACAGGGCGGCTGCATAGGCGGCGGCGTGGACATGGTTTCCGCCTGTGATATCCGGCTGGCGAGCGCCGATGCGTTTTTCTGCATACAGGAAATCAACATTGGCATGACTGCCGACCTGGGCACACTGCAAAGGCTGCCCAAGCTGATACCGGAAGGCATCGTGCATGAAATGGCCTATACCGGCCGCCGCCTGCCAGCACAGCGCGCGCTGGCCGTGGGAATGGTCAATGAGGTATTTGAAAGCCAGCAGGCCATGCTGGAGGCGGCACTAAAGATGGCGGCTGAAATCGCAGAAAAACCGCCGGTCGCAATATGGGGTAGCAAGCAGGCCATCCACTATGCGCGCGATCACAGCACGCACGACGCGCTGCAACAGATGGGCTGGCTGCAATCGGGCATCTGGCAGACCAGTAATCTGGTGGAAGCCTTCCAGGCCAAGCAGCAGGGCCGCGCGCCGGTGTACCCGGGTCTGGAACCGATACACAGTTTTGCGGATGCACCGTATACGCTGAAATAAGCAGGCTTAAGTCAAGGCGGCGCAGGCTGGCGCCCGCCATCTGAAAGAATGAAGCCGGCGACAGTATCTAGCGTCGGCGCCAGTCCACGCAAAGGCCAGGCCATGCTGGCGATCAGCGACACATGGCTGGTTTTATCAAAATGCAGTACGGTGACCGGCACGCCAGCCGCTTTCAGTTTCGCCGCAAGGCCATCCGTATTGCGCACCGGGTTCACCAGATTGTCCTTGATGGACGCGATCAGCAGAGTGGGTGGCGCGGCGGCGCTGACGTGGTTGATGGGCTGGGAATCGGGCGGCGTATTGGGAAAGAAAAACACCGGTTTCGCATCAGGATTTTCTATCGGCAGGAAATCGTAAGGGCCGGCCAGGCCTATCCAGCCGCGCAAGATAGCAGGGCTAATGCCAGCGCCGTTCAGCCAGCGCGGGTCCAGCGCCAGCATCGCCGCATTGTAGGCGCCGGCGCTATGCCCCATGACAAACAGATGTGCCGGATCACCGCCATACTCCGCAATATGGGCTGCAGTCCACGCAACAGCCTGCGCCGAATCCTGCAGGAAGCCAGGATAATGGACTTGAGGAAAAAGCCGGTAATCGGCCAGCACCGCGATAATGCCACGCGAAGCCAGCGCAGCGCCGACAAACAGGTAGTCGGCACGGTCGCCGCTATTCCATGTGCCACCATAGATAAACACCGCAACTGGCGCTTTGCCCTGCAGATGAGCAGGCACATAGATGTCCAGCTTATTGCGCGGATCCGGCCCATAGGCCAGATCGGTGGTCCTTACATAGGAAGAACCCGGCGTCAGCGCATTGATGAGCTTGACCGGCGCGCAGGCAACCAGGCCGCCGGCAAGGACCAGCGCTGTCATCGCGGCCAGACTAAATTTGATCCAGGTTGCCATAATTCTCCAGAGTAGGGACATGCAGATAGAACTTGGTTAGATATACGCACGCCCGGCAGCTTTGGTTTCAAAGCACCTGGAAAACCTACTAAGAACAGGGAATGCCTGAGCCTCAGGAATAATAATGGCCGCTAGCGTGCGTTCAGCAGCCTGTCGCCATCCACCGTTGCAGCGCCTGCCTGCACCAGTTCTGCAGCGAGCGTGGAGATCAGCATAGCAAGCGGCGCATCCAGCTTCTGTGCAGCAGCCCACATAATGCGGTTTTGCCGCACTTGTCCTTGCAAGCCCTGCAAGGACAGTTCACGCTGCTCCAGCAGCAGGAAGGCCATCATCACCTTCAGCGCATTACGCGCGTTGCGGCGCGGGTCGGCGGCCAGATAATCAAGGCGGCCGCGCGCCCGGTCCAGCGCCGCGGCCACATTGGAAAAAGGGGCGCCGTGGCCTGGAATGACAACGCGCACATCCAGGCCAGATATTAGCTGTAATACGTCGGCCTGCTCGGCAAAGCCGGAAGCATTTTCCAGCTCAGGAAAAATGACGCCGAAGCCGTTTTCCCACAACGCATCGGCAGAGATAAGAATGGCCTCGCTGGCGCAATACAGGATCAGCGAATGCGGGTCATGGCCGGGGGCCGCCAGCACCTGCCATTGCAAGCCGCCCAGCTCCAGAAACTCACCCGGGGACAGGCTGCCTTCAGCGGTGAAGCGTTCGCATTGCTGGCCGGTGGCCTTGTAGGTCAGTTGCTCTTCATCCCATGCGGCCACAGCGGCGGCATCAGCGACCGGCACCAACGTGCGGCATCCGTATGCCTGCTGCAATATCGCATTGCCGCCGCAATGGTCGGAATGTAGGTGGGTATTGATCAGCAGATCCAGCTTGCGCTCACCCAATGCATGCTGGACCAGCGCCAGCGTCTGCCGTTGATGGCTCATGTAGCCGCTGTCCACCAGCGCCGTCTGCTGCTCGCCGGTGAACAGGATATTGTTGGACGACAGCCAGCCGCGCTCGAATACGGCCATGGATGCTGGCAATGACACCGGCACGCTGGAGCGGGAGTCCGCCATCGCCGGCATTATTCCTTGTGCTCCGAGTGGTCGAACATCCTGTGCTTGACGTCGCGCCATACCATGCGCTTGTAGCCATCGTCTGCCTTGCTCCAGCGGATGATCTCGTCAATGGTGCGGAAACAGCCCGAGCAGATGCCCGCGGCCTCATCCATCTTGCAGATGCCTATGCACGGAGAAGGCACGGGGCCAGCCTGCAAGTCTGGGTCGTAGTCGTATAGGATGGTCATGCCGGGCCGCTCATCATCAGGAGCGCAGCGCAACGTCAGCCACGGGCGCGCCCGTCATCGCCACCAGCTGCGCCGGCGTTAGCCTGAACACTGCGTGCGGATGGCCTGCGGCTGCCCACACATCGGTATACTGCATCAGGTCTTCATCGATCAGCATCACTGTTTTTTCCAGATGGCCGACTGGAGATACACCACCAATCGCATAGCCGATACGTTCCTTGACGAACCTGGCGTCCGCCTTGCCCAGCGGGCCGACCAGCGCCGCCACCTTGTTTTCATCAACGCGGTTGATGCCGCTGGCGACGACCATTACCGCAGCGTCATCCGACAAGCGGCGGAACACGATAGACTTGGCAATCTCCGCCACACTGCACCCCAGCCCAGCGGCAGCCTCTGCCGAAGTCTTGCCGGTGGCAGGCAGCATGACGATGGCCTGTTCGTGGCCCATGGTCTTGAGCAGGTCGGCAACTCTTTGGGCGGTTTCAGGCAGGCTTGCGGTATCAGCGGACATGGAAGCAGTTTCTGTTTGGAATGAGGTGGAAGCACGTTTTATTTATAACACAGGCTTGAGACCGCCGCAAAACGCTTTGCGGCGCCTGCCCGACGGCATACTGCCATCCCTGGGGCTAAAGTAGCAAATAGCGTTGCAGCTCAGGCCGCCGCCTTGCCGCCCCAGCTTCCCAGCAAACCCTGATGTTCGGCAGGCACCTCGGTCAGCCTCATGCCAGCGCGGTATTCGCTGCCGCTGAGTATCGTGTAGTTACAGCTGGCCTTGCACACTACCTGCGTTCGTACGGAAGCGTCCCTAGTGCCGGGCACTTCCATCATCATCTGGTACACCTGGCCGTCAACCAGGCGATGGCCGCATTGCAGCTGTATGCCCATACCGGCGATATTAAGCACTTTTGCGGGGACGATGTTGCCAGCGGAAACCAGGATGGCGGCGCGCCACGAAACATTGGAGCGTGGCAACGAGCGAGAATCATTCATAAATTACTATTGCTGCTTCATACAAAAACAAGAGGAAGGGCCTGTGGAAGGTAACAAGCTGTCCACATCTTGATTGTATCAATTTTTTCCCTAATGCAATTTTTGTGACTATTTTTGGTTTTCCAGCCATTGCAGCACACCATCGCCGGCCCGCTTTCCGGCAGCAAAACAGGCGGTCAGAAGATAGCCACCGGTGGGTGCTTCCCAGTCCAGCATTTCGCCGGCGCAGAACACACCGGGCAGTGCGTGCAACATCAATTGCGGATCCATCGAGGAGAACGTAACGCCGCCTTCGCTGCTGATCGCTTCATCTATAGGCCGTGGCGCGCGCAATACTACCGGCAGCGCCTTGACGGCCCTGGAAAGAAGCTCGGGCTGCTGGAAATACTCGGCAGGCAGGCATTCACGCAGCAGGCTGGTTTTGAGACCGTCCAGCCCCAGCCTGCCCTGCAGATGGCTGGACCACGAGCGCGAACCGCGCGGATGCATGACTTCGCTGTCCACTCTTTGCTGCGATTTTCCGGGAGCCAGATCCAGCTGCAGCACCGCCTGCCCTTCGGCAGCAATCAGTTCGCGCAGCGGCGCCGACAATGCGTAAATCAGGCTGCCCTCGACGCCGCCTTCAGTGATGACAAACTGCCCCTGGCGCGACAGCGCAGTACCTGCGACATCTGTTACATGGGCAATGACCGACGTCAACGGCTGGCCTGCATGGCGCTGGCGAAAATGCTCAGACCAGCCGACATCGAAGCCGCAATTGGCTGGCTGCAAGGGTGCGACCTCTACCTGCCGCTGTTCCAGCAGCGGCACCCACGCGGCATCCGACCCCAGCCGCGCCCAGCTGCCGCCGCCCAGCGCCAGTACCGTTGCATCCGCGCGTACCAGCAACTCTCCTTCGGGGCTTGCAAACAGCAAAGCGCCATCCTTCCAGCCTATCCAGCGATGGCGCATATGGAAGCGCACGCCACGCTCACGAATCCTGTGCAACCACGCCCGCAATAGCGGCGCGGCCTTCATATCGGTGGGGAATACGCGCCCGGAGCTGCCGATAAAGGTCGCAATACCCAGTTCTTCCGCCCAGCGGCGCACGTCTTGCGCGGCAAAATCTTTTAGTAACTCCGCAATTTCGGTGCTTCTGTTGCCATAACGCTGCACAAACGCGGCCTGTGGTTCGGAATGCGTCAAATTCATGCCCCCTTTGCCTGCAAGCAAAAACTTGCGGCCGACAGACGGCATCGCGTCATACACATCCACCTGCAGGCCCTGGGCCGCAATCGTCTCCGCCGCCATCAGGCCGGCGGGGCCGCCCCCTATCACGGCGACCGTGCGGGCCTCTGTTTTACCTGTCATCTTTACCTGCTGTATTCATCTGCAATTTCTTGTTGATTTCTTATTGTTGCGCACGTTTCGCGCTAACGCCCGCATCCCGCCATTGTATAGGAAGCACACAAGCTAGCCGATTCTGTATGGCAACACAGGCTGCGCGCATTGCAACAGCGAGGCTTGCCGCCGGAGATAAATGCTGATGAGGCTGTCCGCAGCAGTTACAATCTTAAAAAACATATAAATAATTGCCGATGTTGAAACTGGATAAGCCCACACTAGACCTGGTGATCGTTGCAGCGAGCCTGGTGTCCATGCTGGTATTGGTCGCCGTATGGCGTATCAATCGCCAGATGCCCGGCACCGCGTGGTGGGCCGCCGCATCCTCGCTGGCGGCCCCGGCATTTTTCATGGCTAAATTTTTTTCCGGCCTGGGTATGCCGCGTGAGCTGGTCATCTCAGTCAATAATTCTCTGACACTGACAACACTGCTGCTGATGCTGGAAGGCACATTGCGTTTTCGCGGCTATCAGTCCGCTGTACGCTGGCGCTACGGCATAGTACTGATCCCCGTCTTCATGCTGATGGCTTTTGCCAACCGCGACGACGCCATCCACCGCTACCTGTTCCACGATACCGTTGCGATGCTGCTCACGCTAGGCATCGCGATTGCGTTTATCCGCCGCAGCCGGGGGCTGGAAATCCTGACACACGGCATCGCCGCCGTTTTCCTGATCACGTTAATGGTAGGCTTTGCCGTGCGCTGGCAGCTGGCATGGCAGGCGACCGACCAGCTGCAGCTGATGCAGCATCCGTACATGAGCATCCTGTCACTGGTTGCCATCCTGTTTACGATGGGCTGGACCTTCAGCGTCAGCACCGCATGCAATCTGCGCGCGCAAAAAATCATTCTCGGCATGGCGCGCGAAGACATGCTGACCGGTCTGCCCAACCGCCGGCATTTTGATGAAGTCATGTGCAGGAATGCGGCACAAAGCGCGCGCAGCGAACTGGGCTTCGGTTTCATCCTCGTGGACCTGAACGATTTCAAGCTGGTCAACGACCGCTACGGCCACCAGACCGGCGATGCGCTACTGGTGGAAGTGGCGGTGCGCCTGCGCAGGTTTGCGCGCGAAGCAGATTTTGTCGGCCGCATAGGCGGCGATGAATTCATCGTGCTGACGCACGGCGTAAGCGACCAGCAACAGATGGAAGCCAGCCTGCAACGCCTGCGCACCGCGCTGGACGGCCCGGCCGTGATCGCCGGGACGCTGCTGGAGATCAGCACCAGCCTGGGCGCGGCGCGCTGGCCCGCAGATGGCGCGACACCGGACAGGCTGATGCACATCGCCGACCAGCGCATGTACGCAGACAAGTCTGCGCAGAAGGCAGCGCACCATTGTCTGCTGAGCAGAGTCGCACCCACGCCTGAATTACTACCGGAAAATGAAGAAATGAATCCTGCTGACGGCACTGTGCTGCGTTCCCAGCGGCACTAAACAAACATCAGCGATATCAGCGATAGCAGCAACTGCAGCCGCTACAGTGGCCGCAGCAGACACATTTGCACTGTATCCTCCTTTCCACTGGAGACTGCCTGATGAACCTGCCCGCCCATCCATCCCTGTTTCCGCAGTTGCGCACATGGCTTACTGCCGCCATGCTCATTGCAGCAACGCTGGTAGCGACGCAAGCGCATGCCGAGCCGGACCTGAAAAAACTGGCGGCCGAGGTGGCCAGGACCGAGCGCGCATTTGCAAAGACCATGGCCTTGCGCGACCACGCAGGCTTTGCTTCTTTCCTGTCGGATGAGGCGGTATTTTTTTCGGGTACGGAAGTGTTGCGCGGCAAGCAGAACATCGCCGACGGGTGGAAACGCCTGTATGAAAAACCCGGCGCGCCGTTCTCTTGGGAGCCCGAGCATGTGGAAGTTTTGGCCTCCGGCACGCTGGCCCTCTCCAGCGGCCCCGTGCGTGATCCGCAGGGAAAACTGATCGCCACCTTCACATCGATATGGAGATTGGAAGCGCCCGGCACATGGCGCATCATTTTCGACAAAGGCAACGACGCCTGCGATTGCAGCGGCAAATAAGTTCCGGCTGATCCTGGCCTGGGCTTTACTGCATCGCATATAGAGCCGCGTAACTAATCCGCTTACGCGTTCAGCATGTTGCAACAATCGCTGCTAGAATTGCCGCACTGCCAGGGCAATTTCTTGTCAGACACATCTTCCGCCGCCTTCATTTCGGCCCTGCATTTCGCCTCCGCTTTTCCTCATATACCATTTCCCACGGTTTGTTAAGTGCCTGTTTCTTTATGATACAAACAGTCATATACATTTCATAAACACCAATAAAGTATCTGCCAACATACCGTCCAGTGGCTTTTGGGCGCTGCATACGCGTGCCGCATTTTCACTCGCCACATTGGCAAAAACTACTCTTACAAGGTTAATTATGAACATCCCGAAAGGCGTTTCATTAGGTTTCACGCTGACTGCACTTGCTGCAGCAACGTCGATGCTGGCTGCTTGCGGCGGTAGCGACAACGTAGCCCCACCGTCCGACACGACTCCTCCTGCCACGGTGACACTGAAAGGCGTAGTAGCTGCTACTGCACTGAAACTGGGCAGCACGACAGATCCTACGATCCAGGCCGGCTACTATCAAAATGCAAAAGTCTGCGTCGATGCCAACAACAACGGCGTATGCGACAGCGGCGAAGCTCCGGTTACTACTGACGCCAAAGGCGCGTTCTCCATCACCCTGCCAGCAAATGCAGCGCTGATTGCCGACATCGGCACTGATGCTACCAACACAGCCAATGGCGCTAAAGTTGC
This sequence comes from Undibacterium sp., assembly GCA_043726505.1. GTDB lineage: Bacteria > Pseudomonadota > Gammaproteobacteria > Burkholderiales > Burkholderiaceae_D > Undibacterium. The sequence continues at coordinate 29,856 of JAYSKH010000206.1, forward strand.
TTCCCGCAACGTTTTCCGCGTATCCATTGACCAGGTAAAAGAACAGTCCGCCGGCATCGTCATCAGCCCGCTGTCTGCTGAAGTTATCCGCTCCGTCGAAGCCAATGGCAGCGACTACGCTACTGAAAAAGCAAACCTGGCAACACGTATCGGCGTACCGGCAGCAACTGTTCTGACCGACGTCAACACGGTAACAGGCGCTCCTCAGGCAGCAATGCTGGCTGAAGGCAATGCACTGAGCAACCGCTTCGCCTACGCGATCACTAAGCTGGACCGCGGCGACATGTATCCGGACGCACTGGCTGTGCCAGGCGGCGATCCACGCCTGAAAGGCCTGACCGGCGTAACGCAAGCAACAGTCAATGCTGCTGACCCACGCACCAAGATCACTTTCGCTCAATCGCAGCAAGCTGCTTTCGCGCTGGAAGGCGTGCCCCGTTATGACCACGTATTCGTCGTCATGCTGGAAAACAAAGCAACCCTGTCCATCCTGGGTTCTGCTTTCGCGCCAAAAATCAACGGCTACCTGAAAGCTGGCAACCAGTTGAGCAGCTACTACGCGACAGGCAATCCTTCCGAGCCTAACTACACTGCTCTGGGCGGCGCTGACGATTTTGGCATCACCGATGACAGCCAATGGAACTGCGACGCTACCGGCGCTAACGCAGTACAAGACGTAGAGCCTACGAAAACCCAACCGGGCCTGGCCAACTCGCCATTCACATCGCCTTGCACACAGGCTGCTGCGGTTAACCACAACATCACTGGCAAGCCTAACCTGTTCACAGCGCTGACTAACTCCGGCCTGAACTGGAGGACTTACAACGAGTCCACCAATCCTGGCCAGGATCTGCGTACCGACGGTATCGCCGACCCAGCTGTTACAGCAAAAGATTATGTCTACGCTGCAGGCACAGTAGGCGGCAACACTGCACCAGTTGGCGATGCCAACCTGGTTCTGCCTATGCCAGCCGGTTTGTACAAAACCAAGCATCACCCAGGCATGGCTTACCAGAACGTACGTAGCTCCCCAGAATGGAAATTCAGCAACCGTACAGTCGGTGGCGGCCAATGGGATGCGAACCTGAAGAACACTTCCATGTACACAGTGCCGGCAAACTACGACGCCGACCAGCTGGGTACGGATCTGGCGTCCGGCAACATCGGCGCACTGAACTTCATCATGCCTGACCAATGCGACGACATGCACGGTATCGCTGTTAAAGGTACGACAACAGGCAGCGTAGCAGGCACAGCCAGCGATTGCTCCAGCGTAGCGAACAACGTCGCTAACGCAACGGGCGGCGCGATCATCACCCGCGGCGACAACTATGTAGATTATCTGGTCAAGAAAATCCAGGCTTCTCCACTGTGGAAAAACTCGCAAAAACGCATGGCTATCGTCCTGATGTTTGACGAAGGCAGTGCAACAAGCGGCCTGAATTCCTGCTGCGGCTGGAACGTGGCTAACAGCACCGTTGCCAACCCACTGAAAAAGAATGCCGACGGTACATGGTCGCCAGATCTGACAGTGAACAACTACACCAAGGGTAACCGTGGCCACGGCCAAAGTATCTTCGGCATCCTGACTAACCAGCCAAATGCTCCTAAGGGCGTTTCCGATAGCGACGCATACAGCCACTTCTCGCTGGTGCGCACGTTCCAGGACATGTTCCAACTGGCTGATCCAGCAAAGGATGAAACATACATGAACCGTTCCAAATACACAGAACAGTTCATCGCCTCCAACATCATCAACCTGCCTGAGTATGCCGGTAGCTCGGACACGCATTTTGACTCTGTGCGTCCGACTAACCATGCTCACGTCATCCCTGCTACTTATGTACAGAAGCAATCCGGTGACGTATCGACAACTGCTCAAGTCGGTGCAGACAGCAACCAGACAAACGTCTGGGCACTGAAAGCCAAGTAAGCCCTCAGCCCCGGAATACACTTCCGGGGCTGATATGTTGTTTTGATAGCGTGCCGCCATACCACGGGCAGCACGATCTGCACGAAGGGCGACTGGAAATCCGGCTCGCCCTTTCTGCTTTCCCGCACTGGAAGAATGTTGCGAAATTACATTAGCGTTGTTGCATTTCCTTGCTGCCTTGCCGACTTCGGCATTGTCTGATCAAGGCTAATTTCGCAACAAGCTTTTATTGAATGACAATTATCATGCGCCTATCCATCTCTTCTCTTTCCACGATCCTGCTGCTGAGCCTTGCAGCCTGCGGCGGCGATCACGACGCCGCGCCTGCGGCTACAGGCAGCAGCGACCCGGCAGCGGCATCTTCACCGGCCGCCCCCAGCATCACCAAGCCCGTCACGCTCAGCCTCGCCGCTCAGGTAGGACAGAAGATGTTCTTCGACAAAACCCTGTCGGGCTCCGGAAAAATGGCCTGCGCAACCTGCCATGACCCTGCTTTTGCCTACGGCCCGCCGAATAACCTGGCAGTGCAGCTGGGCGGCCCCAAGCTGGACCAGATGGGCAACCGCGCTGTGCCTTCGTTGCGCTACAAGGACATTACTCCGCCTTATGCAGACCTGCTGGATAATCCTGACGGTTTCAGCGCCCCCGGCCCAGGCGGCGGTTTCACGGCCGATGGCCGCGTCAATACACTGGCGGACCAAGCCAAGATTCCGTTGCTGGACCCGGTAGAAATGGCCAATACCAGTGGCGCCGATGTCGTGAAAAAATTGCAGGCGGCAAGTTATGCCGACCTGTTCGTGCAGGCGTTTGGCAAGGACGCTTTTGCCAACAGCAATGCTGCCTTCGACAATGCGACCAAGGCCTTGCAGGCCTTCCAGCTGGAAGATACCAGCTTCCATCCCTATAGCAGCAAGTTCGACCTGTATGCAGCCAACAAGATGGGCGGCGAGATGACAGTGTCCGAGATGCGCGGCCTGCGTATATTTTCCGACCCCAAGGTCGGCAACTGTTCTTCCTGCCACTACCAGGGAGCAGGTCTAAACGGCAGCTCCGCGCTATTCACCGACTTTTCGTATGAAGCGATAGGCGTACCGCGCAATACCAGTATTCCGCTGAACCAGGACCCGGCTTATTTTGACGAAGGGGTCTGCGGCCCGCTGCGCACTGACCACACACCGAAATCGGCAACTGACGCCAACAGCTTCTGCGGCATGTTCAAGACCCCTACGCTGCGTAATATCGCCACGCGTAATGTGTTCTTCCACAACGGCGTCATCACATCTCTGGAGCAGGCTATCCGCTTCTACAACACCCGCGATACGATGCCTGAACTGTGGTATCCGAACGTGGGCGGCACACCGCTGAAGACCAATGACGCCAGCTTCCCTACCTATGGACTGATCAAGACACAGTACAAGGGCGGCACCGTGCAGAAATACAATGATTTCCCTGCACTTTACGCGTCCAACATCGACACCCAGGTGCCGCTGGATGGCCGCGCTGCGGGCTCCAAGCCGCCAATGTCAGACCAGAACATTACCGATCTGATCTGCTTCCTCGGTACACTGAATGATGGCTACAAACCAGGGCAGGCTAATCCCACCGGCAAATGTACAGACTGATGCATGGACTAAGGCATAGACCGACGATAGACTGATACGAACTGATTCCACCCTTTACACTGAACAACCGAAACATTTTTTTGAAATCGAACATGAACAAGCCAAGTATTTCCGCCATATCCGCTTTGTCCGTCTTCTCACTGGCCGCGCTTGCTATGCTGGCCGCGTGCAACAGCAAGACCGATCTGAACAATGACAACATCAGCGCAGGTTTGACTACCTATCTGGCCAAGCGCGGCGACCTGTGCCTGGCCAAAAACGTCTGGCCTATCGACGTCACGCAAAAGGAAGTGGATACCGGCGGCCGCAATGCTATACAGATGCCGATACTGGAAAAACTGGGCCTGGCAAAATCATCCGTTGCAACCGTCACCGCCACTGAAGACGGCGTCAGCGCCGACATCAAGGTGCGCCGTTATGAGCTGACCGACGAGGGCAAAAAGTATTACCTGAATAAGGAAATGCGCAGCGTCAAGTCCGATGGCGACATTAAATTCCAGAAGGGCGACTTCTGCGCCGCCAAGCTGAGCCTGGACAAGGTCGTCGGCTGGGAAGACAGCAAACCCACCGACGGCAGCAAGATGGTTGCCGTCAGCTACACCTACAAGATAGACCCCGCTCCGTGGACCAAAGATGCGGACATCCAGAAGGTATTCCCTATGGTGGACCGGGTAGTGCGCGGCGCAGGCACCATGCAGTTGAAAGAAAGCTTCAAACTGACCAGCGATGGCTGGGTTGCCGTCGATCTGTGAGACTAGGCCATGAGTACAGTCATCCGTTTTTCGCCGGATCTCAGCAGCTGGATCAGCGATAACCTGAACCAGGGCTGCGCACCGGCAGCGCTGATCCAGGTCATGCAGGAACAGCAGATGGAAGCCGAGGCGGCACAGGCGATCATGCATGCGTTTGTCAGCGCCCGCCGCAATGGCGGCGCGGTGCCGGTGGACCAGGTCATCGTTGATGAGAATTCACTCGACTACCAGTACCAGACACCGATCTTCCGGCCTGGTACCGAGATAACGACGTCAGACCGGCTGGTGCGTATTGCCGCCAGGGCAGAACGCCCTATGCTGGCGGTGCTGAACAATGTGTTCAGCGGCGAAGAATGCCAACAGCTGATCGCCCTTGCCAAACCACGGCTGAAGGAGTCAACGATTGTTGATCCGATGACGGGCAAGGATGTGGTCAGCGGCCAGCGCACCAGCTTCGGCATGTTTTTCCAGTTGCAGGAAAACCCTTTCATCGCCAGCCTGGACAAGCGCATCTCCGAGATCATGAACCTGCCGCTGGAGAACGGCGAGGGTCTGCAGATCCTGTACTACCCTACCGGTGCAGGCAGCACGCCACACTTCGATTTTCTGGTACCGTCCAATCCCGCCAATCAGGCGTCGCTTGCCCGCAGCGGACAAAGGGTCAGCACGCTGGTGACCTATTTGAATGAAGTAGAAGGCGGCGGCCAGACCGTGTTTCCTGAAGCGGGCTGGGCTGTGTCTCCGCTGCGCGGCAACGCCGTGTATTTTGAATACGCCAACTCACTGAACCAGATCGATCATGCATCACTGCATGCCAGCGATCCCGTTACCAAGGGCGAAAAATGGGTTGCCACCAAATGGATGCGGCAACGGCGCTTTGTATCTGCCTAAAATATTGGCCTGAAATATCGGCCCGAAATATGGACAGCGATTGACAGCAGAAGCGGCGCGCAAGCGGCGCTTCTGCTTATTTAGCCCAGAATTTCTGGTACTGGTTACGGTAATCGTTGGCCGGATCAAAATAATTCTTCGGCCCGCCGTCGTAGGCGATATTCTGGCTGGTGACGAGGTGCACCGGCGTCACATAACCACTTGGCGGCACGCCGGCAAAAGCGCGGTTCAGTTCATCGACAATCTGCCAGCCGTGCATGTACAACGGTTCCGGCACCGTGCCTATCTGCAGCGTATTGGAGCGGATGCGCTTGTACGCGGAATTGGAGCCGTCGCCGGCTGAAAGGCACTGCACCTTATTGGCCGCCATCAGTGCGGCAATTGACGGTTTTTCCATCAGATCAAAATACACGTCGTTGACGCCGATCGCCTGGTTCCATTTGGCGCCGTAGCGCTTGGTCAGGCCTTCGACCACGCCCTGCATGCGCGACGGCGCATCGGCGGCGGAAATATCTTCCACGCCCAGCAGGCGACAACCCTCGCACTGTTTGATGATTTCGATAATGGCATTCGACTTGGCTTGCGAATACGCATTGGAATTATCGGCAAAGACGATGATGCCGCCCCTGCTGTTGGACTCCACCACACCATACAGCGCGGCAATCTGCGCCACATCTTTCGGGTTGGTGGTGATGTTGGTGAACAAGCCGTCGGTAGCGCCGGATTTCGTCGACGCATGCCAGCCCACCACCGGCACCTTGGCTTCGGCGGCCGCTGCCAGCCCTTTGGCCTGCGTGGAGGCGTCAACGCCGGCCAGAATGATGCCGTCCGGCTTCATCTCCAGTGCCTGGCTGACGATGGCGGCGCCCTGGTTGCACCTGCCGCCGCAATTAATCGTCAGCACCCACCAGCCCGCCCCTGCGCCAGCTTCCTTGACGCCGTTATACAAGCCGCTGATACCGGCATCGCCCATGTCGGACGCGATAAAAACTATTTTCTTTTTCTTGGCCAAACGGGGACCGTCAACCGGGCCGTCCCAATGATTCTTCAATGCAGTGGCGCGGGCGACCTTGGCATTGGCGCGGCTCATGAACTGGGCGGGATTTTCTTGTGCTGCAACTGCGCCGGCGAAAACAAGGGCGAGAACAAAAACTGTAAAACACCTGCCATGGATCGATGTCATGATGTCAGCTTTATACAGGAGGTGGGAAAGCATGCGGCTAGGGACCTAGCGGGCATGCGGTAATGTTGTAAGAGGTTTTTTGACCTCAATATTATTTATTCCTTTGCGGAACGATTATTACAGATAAATGTCATGGCAAATATAGAGTTGCGCCACCAAAAGCCGGCCACGAAACTTTATATTTCCAATTTGGAATAATTTAACTTTAATTTGGAATGGACAACATTTCTCAATTGAAATGCATGGTTTGCGTGGCGGAAGCGAGACACGGCAACTATTCAGCAGACTTCAGCAGACGTAACAAAACCAGCTGAAAAGACCCTTGTCCTTGCAGCCGGCTGCCGATGTGGCTTTTTCAGACCGTTTTAATGCCGATTATTGGATACCGATTATTGCCAGCTGACGTCGCCCGAACCCCTATGTTCAGCGCTGCGTTTCCCCGGGTTCCCATACACGCGGATATCGCCGCTGCCGAAAGTGCTGACCCTGGCTTCCTGAGAAGCATAGACCTTGGCATCGGCAGAGCCCATAGACTGAACCACCGCCTGTGCAGCCTTGAGCCCGGACGCATCCAGGTCGCCGGAGCCGGTCAGCTTGACGGTCAGTGATTTCGCCTGTCCCTTCAATAATGCCTGGCCGGAGCCCATGATGCTCACCTCCACGCTATCACTGCTGGCCAGCCCCATTTTCAGATCGCCGCTACCACTCATATTGACCTGCACCTGCTGATAGTCGCCGTCGAAATTCAGGTTGCCTGAACCGCGCATCGCCAGCTCTGCGCGGTTGCCGCGAAAACCGCTGACGGTACCGTCGCCGCTGCCCAGCATTTGCAGCTTTTCAAAACCGGGCAAGGCCAGATCTACCCTGAGCGGCTGGCGCAGCATCATGACGACGCCCTTGGTGCCTATGTACAGCGTATTGCCTTCCACCCTTGTCGTCACGCGCGCCGCCATGGCGGCTTCACCGTGCACCTGTATATCTGGTGTAGCGGCCTGCCGCAGGCTCAGGTCGATGGGGCCGTTCATGACGATGTTGACGACACCTGCCTGGATGCTGCGGTTTTCCTGTATGCCGTCGGTAGTGGCGGCGTGCGCACTCATGAAGGTGCTGGTGATTGCAATCAAGATTGCCGCCAGAATCAGCATGCCTGCGCCTATCCTGATGAGGGTTTTCATATATTCTCCTTTGAAGCTGCTAATAAAATCTTGGTACTGTTCTTGGTACTGTTCTTGGTACTGTCCTTGGTACTTTTATTGCGCCGCGCTGACCCTGGCCGCTACCGGCAATTTGAGCAGCGACACATTCCACAGCAGGTAATTCCTGAAGCCGATGAAGGTGTAGCGCGTCATCGACAGGCAGAACAGGAACAGTACGATGCCGCCAAACAGCAGGCCCAGGCCTTCCCAGGCATTGTGTTGCCGCACATGGTTGCCGACATTGATATGCACCTTGGTGCCGTCGGCAACGCTTGCCGCTGCAGTGGATGGAGTGGACGAAACAGATGAAGCGGCCGCCGTCGTGGCAGCTATTGCAGCAGTAACAGGGGCGGAAGAAACGCTGGCAGCAGCGGTAGCAACGGCACCAGCAGGTTTTACAGTGTCGGACGTGGAATC
>JAYSKH010000207.1:0-12134 GCA_043726505.1 Undibacterium sp.
ACGGCTCGCGCTTCAAGGTGCCGCAGATGGGCTGGAACCGCGTGCACCAGTCCATGCATGAGGGCAAAGCCCATCCGCTGTGGAACGGCATCGACGATCACAGTTATTTCTATTTTGTGCATAGCTACTATGCGAGCCCGGCGGAATCCGGCGATACTGTCGGCATTACTGATTACGGTACGCCGTTTGCGTGCGCCGTGGCCAGGGGCAATATTTTTGCGACGCAGTTCCATCCCGAGAAGAGCGCCGCCGCAGGATTGCAACTTTATAAAAATTTTGTACACTGGAATCCCTGAAGTGCCCCAGCAATCCCGGTAACAGATGTAACGATTTAAGTTTTGCCCTAGTCAAACTCTTTAACTACCTACGTATCTCATCCAGCCATGCTGCTCATTCCTGCCATCGACCTGAAAGACGGTCACTGTGTTCGCCTTAAACAAGGCGATATGGACCAAGCCACTGTATTCTCCGAAGATCCCGCCGAAATGGCGCGACACTGGTTGAGGCAGGGCGCGCGACGCCTGCATCTGGTGGACCTGAACGGCGCATTTGCCGGCAAACCCGTCAACGAGGCGGCGGTCAAGTCCATCATCCAGGCCGTGCGTGATTACGCGGAAGAAACCGATACCGAAGAAATTCCGGTGCAGCTGGGCGGCGGCATCCGCGACCTGGACACGATAGAACGTTATCTGGACGACGGCCTCAGCTACATCATCATCGGCACCGCCGCAGTCAAGAACCCCGGTTTCCTGGCGGACGCATGCAGCGCCTTTCCGGGACAGATCATCGTCGGACTGGATGCCAAGGACGGCAAGGTAGCGACCGACGGCTGGAGCAAACTGTCCGGCCATGAAGTGATCGACCTCGCCATCAAATTTGAAGGCTATGGTGTCGAATCCATCGTCTACACCGATATCGGCCGCGACGGCATGATGGGCGGCGTCAACATCGAAGCAACGGTCAAGCTGGCGCAAGCGGTAAAGATTCCGGTTATTGCTTCCGGCGGCGTGCACGATATCAAGGACGTGGAAGCGCTATGCGCGGTGCAGGGCGAGGGCATAGAGGCGGTCATTTGCGGCCGCTCCATTTATGAAGGCACGCTGGACTTGTCTTCGGCGCAGGACAGGGCCGACGAACTGAGCGGCGATTTAGATGAAGAGTAAAGCACCATGACGCTGGCCAAACGCATTATTCCCTGCCTGGACGTTACCGCTGGCCGGGTAGTGAAAGGTATTAATTTCCAGGAGCTGCGCGATGCCGGCGACCCGGTGGAAATTGCGCGCCGCTACGACCAGCAAGGCGCTGATGAAATCACTTTCCTGGATATCACCGCTTCATCGGACGGGCGCGACCTGATCTTGCCTATTATCGAAGCAGTTGCTTCGCAGGTATTCATTCCGCTGACGGTAGGCGGCGGCGTGCGCCAGGTAGCCGATGTGCGGCGCCTGCTGAATGCAGGCGCGGACAAGGTCAGCATCAACACGTCGGCCATCACCAATCCGCAACTGGTGGCGGACGCTGCGCAAAAATACGGCTCGCAATGCATCGTCGTTGCGATTGACGCCAAACAGGTTTCTCCCGGCAAGTGGGAAGTGTTCACGCATGGCGGCCGCAATGCCACCGGCCTGGATGCGATTGAGTGGGCAAAGAACATGGCCAGGCTGGGCGCCGGTGAAATACTGCTGACCAGCATGGACAGGGACGGTACCAAGGTCGGTTTCGATCTGGGCCTGACGCGCGCGGTGTCGGATGCGGTCAGCATCCCGGTGATTGCCTCTGGCGGCGTCGGCGGCCTGCAGGATCTGGCGGACGGCGTCAAGATAGGCGGCGCGGATGCCGTACTGGCGGCCAGCATTTTTCACTACGGACAACATACGGTGCAAGAGGCCAAGCAGTTCATGGCCGCACAACATATTCCCATGAGGTTGGCATGATGGCGGTCATACACGCAAAATGGCTCAATAAGGTCAAATGGGATGAGCACGGCCTGGTGCCGGTGATCGCGCAAGAAGCAAAAAGCAATGATGTGCTGATGTTTGCATGGATGAACCGCGACGCGCTGGCTCGTACCGTGGAGCTGGGTGAGGCCGTTTACTGGAGCCGCTCGCGCAAGAAACTGTGGCACAAGGGTGAAGAATCCGGCCATACGCAAAAGATTATTGAAATCCGGCTTGATTGCGATGAAGACGTGGTGTTGCTGAAAGTGGAACAGGTAGACAGCATTGCCTGTCATACAGGGCGGCATTCGTGCTTTTTCCAGAAATTTGAAGGCGATGCGGCCGACGGCGAATGGCAGACCGTGGAGCCGGTGTTGAAAGATCCAGAAAGCGTTTATAAATGAGTATTACCCTGCAACGCCTGGCGGGCGTCATTGAGTCGCGCAAGCTGGCCAATGGCGGCGACCCGGAAAAATCCTATGTATCGCGGCTGTTTGCGAAGGGCGACGACGCCATCCTGAAAAAAATCGGCGAAGAAGCGACTGAGACCGTCATGGCCGCCAAGGATGCGCGCGTGTCGGGCGACAACTCCAAGCTGCTATATGAGTGTGCGGACCTGTGGTTTCACAGCATGGTCATGTTAGCGCACTATAATCTGACTCCGCAGGATGTGCTGAACGAGCTGGCGCGGCGTGAAGGCATCTCCGGCATAGAAGAAAAAGCGGCGCGCAAGGACGAATTGCGCGACCAGCAGGAAGCCGATAAAAGCGGTAGTTAATCGACTAACACGATAAAAATAATATTACTGACAGGCTTGAACGTGGATAACTGTATTTTTTGCAAAATTGCAGCGAAACAAATTCCTTCTTCCGTTGTCTATGAAGATGAAGACTTGCTGGCATTCAAGGACATCAATCCGGCTGCACCGGTGCATATCCTGATTATTCCCAAGAAACATATTGCAACGCTGAGCGATGCCGATGCGCAAGATGGCATTTTGCTGGGTAAAATGCTGGCTTTGGCGCCAAAGATTGCCAAGGAGCAGGGGTGCGATGTGCAGACCGGCAACGACGGCCAGGTCAGCGGCGGCTACAAGACGCTGGTCAATACAGGGCCGGACGGCGGGCAAGAGGTGTATCATCTGCATATACATGTGATAGGTGGTCCCAAGCCGTGGCGCGGGCAGCGCTGATAGTATTGATAATGCAGGCCGGGCCAGGTTGAATTCACCGGGCTTGGGCGCTGGCGTTATTTTGGCTGATTATTTGCGGCAATTACATCGCCTTATTACCTTATTCATACGAGAGCATGGCTCTCATTAGGAGAAACAAACATGGGTTCATTCAGTATTTGGCATTGGCTGGTCGTATTGGTAATCGTGATGCTGATATTCGGCACTAAAAAACTGGGCAATATCGGTTCGGATCTTGGCAAGGCCGTCAAGGGCTTCAAGGATGGCGTCAAAGGCTCGGAAGAGGAAGACAAGCCACAGGCTGCTCCTAGCCAGGTTGCCGACAAAAGCACAATAGACGTAGAAGCCAAGGAAAAAGCGAAGCATTGATGGCGCTTAACTTGCCGGCTAAACCGCTCTCCGGGCACACGCTATGATCGACCTCGGTTTAACCAAACTGGCGTTGATAGGCGTTGTTGCGCTGGTTGTCATCGGACCCGAGAAGCTGCCGCGCGTTGCGCGCATGGCGGGTTCGCTGTTCGGCCGCGCGCAGCGTTACATCAATGAAGTAAAGTCCGAAGTGAGCCGCGAGATCGAGCTCGAAGAATTGCGCAAGATGCAGAAGGACGTGCAGGATACCGCGCACGAAGTCGGGCAATCCATTTCGCAAGGCATGTCGGAAGTGGAAAACGATATCCATTCTGCGTGGAACGGCGAGCGCGGCGACGGAGCGCTGACTGAGCCTCCTACCGCCGAAGAACTGGCGCTGAAAGCCAAAAATTTCCGCCGTAAAAAGCTGGAGCGCACTTCTGCCGTTCCGGGCTGGTATAAAAACCAGACTGGCCGCCGCGCGCATGTGATGTCCGGCGCTGCCCGGATGGCTAGGCACAGGGCCAAGCGCGCTACCCCTACCAGCTTCTTTTAAGCAAATGCCCATGTTTCAGAATTTCCAACTTGTGATGGACCTTGCATGAGCGATCAAGAAACGCAAGGGATGCAAGACACGTTTATTTCCCACCTTGTTGAATTGCGCGACCGCCTGGTCAAGGCGTCGATAGGCATTGCGATCGTGTGCGCCGGGCTGTTTGCGTGGCCTGGCCCTTCCGCCATCTACGATTTCCTGGCACAGCCGATGATTGCATCATTGCCGGTAGGCGCCAAGATGATTGCCACCGGTGTCATTTCACCTTTCCTGGTGCCGATGAAGGTCACGCTGCTGCTGGCCTTTATGGTGGCGCTGCCTTGGGTGCTGTACCAGGCGTGGGCTTTCATTGCGCCCGGTTTGTATACGCATGAAAAGAAACTGGTGGCGCCGCTGGTGATTTCTTCATCGCTGCTATTTCTGTCGGGCGTGGCGTTTTGTTATTTCTTTGTGTTCGGCCGCGTTTTCAAGTTCATCAACGACTTTGCGCCTACATCGATTACGGTGGCGCCGGATATAGAAAACTATCTCGACTTCATCATGACGATGTGCCTGGCCTTCGGCGTGACGTTTGAAGTGCCTATTGTTGTTGTCGTGCTGATCCGCATGAATCTGGTGACATTGCAGCAACTGAAGGCGATACGCCCGTATGTGATCGTCGGCGCCTTTGTTGTGGCCGCGGTGGTGACGCCGCCGGACGTGGTCAGCCAGTTTTCGCTGGCGATACCGATGTGGCTGCTGTTTGAGCTGGGTTTGCTGGTGGCGCCGGCCTTTGTCAGGGCGACACAGGCACCGGCGGAAGAAGACCAGACTTCCTGATGCTTAATCCTTCGTCCCCATCCTTGCAAAGGTGGGGGCAGAGGGCTTGACGGGTTTTGTCGGCTTCAGGCGAAGGCGGCTGTCCTGAGCCAGGTGGCCAGCGGATAACCAGCCTTGAATCCCTTCACCAGAGTTGCCTGCAGCGTATCGGGATTCAAGTCCTTGGTCGGCATTTCTGTCCACACCATGAAGCCCTTGTGCTTGATGTATTCAATATGCGGCAGATCTTCGCTGAAACCTTTTGGCGGCCGCGTCAGCTTCCCATCTTCCTGCAAACCGCCGAACACGCTTTTCATCGTCTTGTTCTTGATCATTTTGCCAAAGCCTTCCGGGTCGGCCACGATCTGGTTGCGGATATTTTTCAGACGATCTGAAGGCGGCATGTATTCACCTATTGCAAACAGCAGGTCACCGTCCTGGTTGATCTGGAAATAATAAGCAGGTCCGCCGCCGTCACTTGGTTTTTTGCGGCCGCTGGGCAAAATGGACGCCGAGAAATAGGTTTTATACGGCGACTTGTCGGCAGAAAAGCGCATGTCGCGGTTGATGCGGAACAGTGCTTTTTTCGGTTCGCAGCCGAGTATGGCTGGATCGAACTTGCTGATCTCGGCGATCAGGTTGGTGACCAGCTGCAGGAACTCTGCGCGCAGGATGTCGTAGCGCGGCTTGTTCATGACGAACCAGGCGCGGTTATTGTTTTCAGACAGTTCAAATAAAAAGCGGTTCAGGTCGCGGATGTGCATGGTCTTTTCTTGGTTTGTCTTTGGTGGTGGCTTAGCGGCGCGGCAGCAGAGCTTATTCTTCGCGCCGTGAACGCTGGCGCTTGCCTATCAGTACATTCAGCTGGGTTTCCTGGCCATTGCGCATCACTGTGATCTTGGCTTTCTGGTTCGGCTGCAGTTGCGCGATCAGATTCAGCATCGCCGTGGTATCGGTCACTTCCTGGCCTTCTATCGAGATCAGGATATCACCGGGTTTAATGCCGGCCTTGTCGGCCGGGCCGCCGCGGATGACGCCGGCGATGATTGCGCCGGATTTTTGTGGAATGCCGAAACTGTCTGCCAGTTCAGGCGTAATGTCCTGCGGTTCCACGCCTATCCAGCCGCGTGTGACCTGGCCGGTGCTGATGATGGAATCCATCACCGTCTTGATGGTAGTGACTGGGATGGCAAAGCCTATGCCCAGCGAGCCGCCGGTGCGTGAATAGATCGCGGTATTGATGCCCAGCAGGTTGCCGTTGACGTCGACCAGCGCACCGCCGGAGTTTCCGGGGTTGATTGCCGCATCGGTCTGGATGAAATTCTCAAAGGTATTGATGTCCAGATGGTTGCGGCCCAGCGCAGAGATGATGCCCATCGTTACCGTCTGGCCCACGCCGAAGGGATTGCCTATCGCCAGCACTACGTCGCCGACGCTGGCCTGGTCTGAATGCCCGAGCGTGACCGCAGGCAGTTTGTCCAGCTCGATCTTGATAACGGCCAGATCGGTTTCAGGATCGGTGCCGACCACCTTGGCAGCCGCCTTGCGGCCATCCGCCAGCACGACATCAATCTCATCGGCAGCCTCCACCACGTGGTTATTGGTCAGGATGTAGCCCTGTGGACTGACGATGACGCCCGAGCCCAGGCTGGACTGGCGTTCCGGCTGCTGGCGACCGAGCTGGTCGCCGAAGAAGCGGCGGAACAATGGATCGTTAAGCAAGGGGTTGTTGGGCTGCCGGATTTCTTTGGCGGTATAGATGTTGACGACAGCCGGCATTGCTTTTTTTGCCGCCTCGCGGTACGAGCCCTGCGCCGGTACCTTGCTCAGCGGCGCTTCCTGCATGGAAACGGTGGACGCGACGCGTATGCCCCGGCTGCTGAGAGCGGAATTCGCCCAATCGGGTTTTAAGGTGGTTACAATGAACCACAGGGCCAAACCGACAGTGACGGTTTGCGCGAACAAGAGCCAAAAACGTCGCATAAGATCAGATACCAGGTGAAAAATGAGTAAGGACTTCGCAAGCGGACCGGACATGCAGCAAGATCAGCACGATCAGCAGATTCAGCAGGCTAGCCAGACAGTAGATAGGGATCAGTTGTCGGAATTTCTAGCCTCCGAGCTACAAATATCACGGTTCCGTGATTATTGCCCAAATGGTGTGCAGGTGGAAGGGCGCAGCGACATTAAAGTGCTGGTCAGCGGCGTAACGGCCAGCCTGGCGTTGCTGCAGGCTGCCGTGGACTTGAGGGCGGACACGGTGCTGGTGCACCACGGCTACTTCTGGCGCGGCGAGGACATGCGCGTCATCGGACAAAAACAGCGCAGGCTGAAGCTGCTGCTGCAAAATGACATATCGCTGTTTGCCTACCATCTGCCGCTGGATATGCATGCGCAACTGGGCAACAACGCGCAACTGGCTGCGGTGCTGGGGCTGGTGCCGGGCGGCAGGTTCGGCGACGATGACCTGGGCTGGCTAGGCGCAGCCGGCGACGCCGGTTTGCGCACGGTGGGCGAGCTGGCCGCACGCGTGGAGTTGAAACTGGGGCGCAAGCCCTTGCTGATAGGTGATCCGGCGCAGGAGTTGCCGCCGTCGGCAAAGATAGGCTGGTGCACCGGCGCTGCGCAAAGCATGCTGGGCACGGCGATTGATGCCGGTGCGAGGGTGTATCTGAGCGGGGAAATTTCGGAACCTACCGTGCATCTGGCAAGGGAATCCGGCGTAGCCTATCTGGCCTGTGGCCACCATGCGACCGAGCGTTATGGCGTGCAGGCGCTGGGCGCCTTTATTGCCGGCCATTTCGGCATCGTCCATCATTTTGTCGATATCGACAATCCGGTGTAGGCAGCAGGGTTGGCTGCAGGCGTAAAGGTGCGTAGCCTAACGGGCGGCTACGGCTTCCCATGTGTATGATGGAAGGCCGTAGCGGGTAAGGCAGGGTAGTGCTTATTTCCTCAGTGCGTCGCGGATTTCGCGCAGCAGCAGTACGTCTTCCGGCGTGACGGCAGCAGGTGCCGGGGCCACAGGTTCGTCGCGTTTCATCTTGTTGAACAGGCGCACCATCTGGAAGATGATGAAAGCCAGGATCAGAAAGTTCAGCGAGATCGTGATGAAATTACCGTAGGCCAGCACGGCGCCGGCTTTTTTGGCTTCGACCAGCGTCATCGTCGTGGCTTGGCCGTTCAGCGGCAGGTAGTAGTTGGAAAAATCCAGGCCGCCGAATATCTTGCCAACTATCGGCATCACAATGTCTGCCACCAGCGAATCGACAATTTTGCCAAAAGCCGCGCCAATGATGACACCCACCGCCAGATCGACGACGTTGCCCTTGCTGGCAAATGCCTTGAACTCTTGCATCATACTCATTGTGTATCCTCCGAAAAATGAAAGCCGCCCAAAGCCGAATGGAGGTAGGGCGGACGCAATGCCTACAGCGTCGTATAGCAAAGTAACAATATTCTAACGGCCAATTGCGCAAAAGAAGCCGCGCCGCATGTTAAATTTAGTTTCCTGGCAATAAAAGCATAGATTAAATAAGAATCATTATTAATGACTTCGTAAATGAGTGCAGATTTGTAGAAAAATTGCTTCAGTTGCCAATTTGAGAAATGTTTTTCTTTAAAACCATACTCTGCTCCTTTATAATTTAGGGTTGCTAGAAGTTCCGTTTAAGCTTCATATAAGTTTTGAATTTTGACAGATTGGGGTTGGTATGAGTATCGAAAAGCAGGTCGATTCCGGCCGTCGCGGCTTGCTCGTCGCCACGTGTGCGGCGGGTGGTGTGGCTGGTTTGGCAACCGCAGGGGCGCTGGTCAGCACTTTTCAGCCATCTGAGCGAGCAAAAGCCGCCGGTGCGCCTGTGGAAGCAGATATATCCGATTTGAAACCGGGTGAGATGAAGGTATTCGAATGGCGCGGCAAGCCCGTCTGGATCCTGAAACGCACGCCTGAAATGATGGCCAGCCTGGCCAAGACCGAAGACAAGGTCGCTGATCCGAAATCGGAAAAGCCGTTCACAATGGACATGCCTGAGTATTGCAAGAACCAGGCGCGCTCCCGCAAGGAACATAGCGACCTGCTGGTGACCGTGGGTATCTGCTCGCACCTCGGCTGCTCCCCAAGCTCCAAGTTCCAGGAAGGCCCACAGCCTTCTCTGCCGGACGACTGGGCAGGCGGCTTCCTGTGCCCATGCCACGGTTCCACATTCGATCTGGCTGGCCGCGTCTACAAAAAACAAGCCAGCTCCTCAGAACCTGGACGTTCCACGCTACATGTTCCTGTCGGATACCAAAGTCATCATCGGTAAAGATGAGAAAGGCGAGGCTTAATCATGGCTTTTGTTGAAAAGAAATTGCCGGCAGACGCGCCCGTCGCCGCCAAGGCGCTGAACTGGGTTGATTCCCGCTTCCCGCTGACCAAGCTGTGGAATGACCAGTGGGGTGCTTACTACGCGCCTAAGAACTTCAACTTCTGGTACATCTTCGGCTCGCTGGCGATGCTGGTGCTGGTCATCCAGATCGTTACCGGTATCTTCCTGGTCATGCATTACAAACCAGATGCCACGCTGGCGTTTGCTTCCGTTGAGTACATCATGCGTGATGTACCCTGGGGCTGGCTGGTGCGCTACATGCACTCCACCGGCGCTTCGGCCTTCTTCATCATCGTGTACCTGCACATGACCCGCGCACTGCTGTACGGTTCATACCGCAAGCCGCGTGAACTGATCTGGCTGTTCGGTTTTGCGATTTTCCTGTGCCTGATGGGCGAAGCCTTCATGGGCTACCTGTTGCCATGGGGCCAGATGTCGTACTGGGGCGCGCAGGTTATTGTCAACCTGTTTGGCGCAATCCCGCTGATCGGACCTGACCTGTCACTGTGGATACGCGGCGACTATGTGGTTTCCGATGCAACGCTGAACCGTTTCTTCTCTTTCCACGTGATTGCGATCCCGCTGATCCTGCTCGGCCTGGTGGCTGCCCACCTGATCGCGCTGCATGAAGTCGGCTCCAACAATCCTGACGGCATTGAAGTCAAAGACAACATCGGTCCAGATGGCCATCCTGTGGATTCGATTCCATCGCATCCTTACTACTCCGTGCATGACGTGTTCGGTGTGACCGTGTTCCTGGTGATCTTCAGCGCTGTTGTATTCTTCGCGCCTGAAATGGGCGGCTACTTCCTGGAGTACAACAACTTCATCCCGGCCGACTCACTGAAAACGCCTCCGCACATTGCTCCTACCTGGTACTTCACGCCTTTCTACTCGATCCTGCGTGCAACCACTTCCGAGTTCCTGTACGTTGTGATGGCCGGTATCGTCGGTTATGTCAGCCTGGTGTACCTGAAATCCAAGCTGCCAGGCATCGTCAAGGCCGGTGTCGCTGCACTGGGCCTGCTGATGATCATCGGCATGCTGCCTTTCGGCCTGGAAGCAAAATTCTGGGGCGTGGTGCTGTTCGGTTCTTCCGTTGTCATCCTGGGCGCCTTGCCTTGGCTGGACCAGTCTCCTGCCAAGTCCATCCGCTATCGTCCTGACTGGCACAAATACATGTACATCCTGTTCGGCATTGCTTTCATCTCTCTGGGCTACCTCGGTATTCAGCCACCGTCCCCATTGTTTGAGCGCATTTCCCAGGTGTGCACGGTTTTCTACTTTGGTTTCTTCCTGCTGATGCCATGGTGGAGCACAATGGGTACGTTCAAGCCTGTGCCGAATCGCGTGACATTTTCTGCACACTAAGCGCCAAAAGGAATGATAAGCATGAAATTAATTAAAAAAATGATCGCGGTGCTTGCCCTTGTTCCAGTGTTTGCACTGGCCAGCGAAGGCGGCTACCCGCTGGATCACGTAGAAAATCGCACGACCGACCTGGCAGCGCTGCAGAACGGCGCCAAGCTGTTCGTCAACTATTGCCTGAACTGCCACTCGGCGTCTGCCATGCGTTACAACCGCATGCGCGACATCGGCCTGACAGATGACCAGATCAGGGCCAACCTGCTGTTCACCGGTGAAAAAGTCGGCGACCTGATGAAAAACACCATGGCGGCCAAAGATGCGAAGGCATGGTTCGGCGCGGTTCCTCCAGACCTTTCTGTGATCGCCCGTTCCAAGGGATCTGAAGCAGGTTCCGGTCCGGACTGGATCTACACTTACCTGCGCACCTACTACAAGGACGACAGCCGTCCAACTGGCTGGAACAACATGGTATTCCCTAACGTCGGCATGCCGCACGTGTTGTGGGAACTGCAAGGTGTACGCAGCGCCAAGTTCGTCGAAGAAGAAGATGAGCATGAGCACGGCAAGACCGAGCGTAAGTTTGCCGGTTTTGAAACAGTCACCAAGGGCAAACTGACATCCGCTGAGTACGACAGCGAAGTCACCGACCTGGTAGCGTATTTGCAGTGGATGGGCGAGCCGGCACAGAACAACCGTAAACGCCTGGGCGTCTTCGTGTTGCTGTTCCTGTCTTGCCTGAGCGTACTGGCATGGCGCCTGAACGCATCGTACTGGAAAGAAGTAAAGTAATCGGCGTAAGCCGACTGGCATTGATTTTGACGAAAAAAACCTAATATTCAGTCAGTCAACGCCATTCTCAAGTCATCCGCTTCTTATCGTCGTAGGCGGATGTTTAATCCAGGGTGAGGCGCATAAGAATGGGCGCCTCGCCCTAATTGTTTCTAAGGAACTATAAAAATGATGGTTCTCTACTCGGGCACTACCTGCCCCTTTTCGCAACGTTGCCGCCTCGTCCTGTTCGAGAAAGGCATGGATTTTGAAATTCGTGATGTAGATCTGTTCAACAAACCGGAAGACATTTCCACAATGAACCCGTACGGCCAGGTGCCCATCCTGGTTGAACGTGACCTGATCCTGTACGAATCCAACATCATCAACGAATACATCGATGAACGCTTCCCGCATCCGCAACTGATGCCGGCAGATCCGCTGATGCGCGCCCGTGCCCGTCTGATGCTGTTCAATTTCGAAAAAGAGCTGTTTGTCCACGTGCATACGCTGGAAAACGACAAATCCACCGCATCCGCGAAGGTGCAGGACAAGGCCCGCGCAGAAATCCGCGACCGCCTGACCACGCTGGCGCCTTTGTTCGTCAAGAACAAATACATGCTGGGCGATGAGTTCTCCATGCTGGATGTTGCCGTTGCTCCATTGCTGTGGCGCCTCGACCATTACGGTATTGAACTGTCCAAGACAGCGGCTCCACTGATGAAATATGCCGAACGCATCTTCTCGCGCCCGGCCTACATCGAAGCGCTGACCCCGTCCGAGAAAGTCATGCGCCGTTG
>JAYSKH010000208.1:0-8972 GCA_043726505.1 Undibacterium sp.
GCAGGAATTCATTGCGGCGGTCCGGCTTGGTCAAGTCGAAATCTGCTCTCAGCGAGTAAGAAAGCGGCGCCACACTGGCCACGCCCTGCATGCGCAGGATGAATGGCCGCACGAACAACAGGAAAGTCACAAAGCTGGCGACGGGATTGCCTGGCAAGCCCAGAAAGAAGGAGGAACCCACTTCACCAAAAGCCAGCGGCTTGCCCGGCTTGACTGCGATCTGCCACATGGTGAGCCGCCCTTCCGCCTCTACAGCGGGTTTCACATGGTCTTCTTCACCGACCGATACGCCGCCCGAAGTAATGATCAGATCATGCTGCTGCGCCGCGCGGCGCAAGGTATCACGCGTTGCGTCCAGGCTGTCCGGCACGATGCCGTAATCGGTGATATCGCAGCCTATGCCCTGCAGCAAGCCCGTCAGCGTAAAACGGTTGGAATTATAAATGGCGCCGGGTTTTAAAGGATCTCCGGGCATCGCCAGTTCGTCGCCGGTGAAAAATACCGCAACGCGCAGTTTGCGCACCACCGGCACATTCGCCAGCCCCACCGAAGCGGCCAGGCCGAGTTCCTGCCCGCGCAGCCGCGTGCCTGCCGGCAGGATAGCGGCGCCTGCGCGGATGTCTTCACCCTGGCGGCGTATCCATTCGCCAGATTCCGGCACGTGGTTGACGATGACGATGTCAGCGCTGCCGTCTTCCGATTTTTCCAGCGTGCATTGCTCTTGCATCACAACCGCATCCGCACCCGGGGGTATCATCGCGCCGGTAAAAATACGCGCGGCGGTACCGGCCTCCAGTGGCTGGCCTACGTAACCGGCCGGGATGCGCTGCGCCACCCGCAGCCGTGCCTGGCCGCCGGTGCAATCGGCGGCACGTACGGCATAACCGTCCATCTGCGTATTATCGGCAGGCGGCACATGCAGCTGCGACACCTGCGCTTGCGCCAGGATGCGCCCGAAGGCCGAGATGGTCGGCACGGTTTCCATGTCCGTAACGGGCCGGACGGCCGTCAGCAAGGTGTCCAGCGCTTCTGCGACGCTCAGCATCGGCTTTTTTTCACTCATCATCTCTATCCGTAGATTGGCTGTAGATCGGCTGTAATAGTCATATATGGCTTATTGTATATCGGCAGCGGCAAAGTGCGCCCGGGCAAAGCACATAAGGTTTATCGCTTTGATGTGATCTGGCGTGATCTGTCCCTTCCGCCAGAAGATAACCGGGCAACAGCCTGCCCTGCACGGACGCTCGCCTTGTTTGCACAGTCTGGCAAAGGCTTGGCTATAATGTCCTGAAATGACCGCATCGTGTCCGTGGGACGATAACCTGCCGACGCTGTAACTGTTATCCTTGAAGACAGCCCACTTACCTCTTTGTTGATAAGGATATCACCATGCTGGAACTCCGCCCTGGATGCGAATGCTGTGACCGTGACCTGCCACCTGATTCGGTCGATGCGCGTATCTGCACGTTCGAATGCACGTTTTGCGTCGACTGCGTGGATAATGTACTGCACGGCGTCTGCCCGAACTGCGGCGGCAACTTTGCGCCAAGGCCGATACGCCCCGCTTCCAAGCTGGCAAAAAATCCACCGTCGCAAAAACGCGTCTTCAATCCCGATTGCAGGCAAAGCCAGTAAATGACCGCTGACCGACCATTCAGCACCTACCGCCAACCAGAATATTACCCATGTCCACAAATGTCCCCCACTCGCTGTCGCCGCGCCAACTGATCATCGCGCTGATCGTCATTTTTCTGTGGGGCATGAATTTTGTCGTCATCAAGATAGGTCTAAAAGGCATACCGCCGCTGCTGCTGGGCGCGCTACGTTTTTCGCTGGTGGCGTTCCCTGCCATCCTGTTCCTGCCGCGCCCCAAGGTGCAGCTGAAGTGGTTGCTCGCGTATGCACTCACCATCAGCCTGGGCCAGTTTGCCTTCCTGTTTTCGGCGATGGCTGTCGGCATGCCGGCGGGCCTCGCTTCGCTGGTGCTGCAGGCGCAGGCTTTCTTTACCGTCGGTTTTTCGGCGCTGGCGTTTGGCGACAAGTTGCGGCCATCCAATCTGCTGGGCATGCTGGTGGCCAGCATGGGTCTGGTGCTGCTGGGCAGTGCCAGCATCAGCAGTTCCGCCAGCCAGGTGACACTGCTGGGTTTCATCCTGACCTTGCTGGCAGCCGCTTCCTGGGCCTGCGGCAATGTCGTCAACAAAAAGATAGGTTCCACATCGCTGCTGAGCCTGGTGGCATGGAGTGCGCTGATACCGGTCATTCCCTTCTTCCTGCTGTCGCTGTATTTTGAAGGCGCGGCTACCATCAGCGACAGCATCATGCATATCAGCCTGTCGTCGGTGCTGGCCATCGTCTACCTGGCGTTTGCCGCTACCCTGATAGGCTACACGCTGTGGGGCGGCCTGTTGTCCAGCCTGCCGACGCATATGGTGGCGCCGCTGACGCTGCTGGTGCCCGTGGTCGGCCTGACCGCGGCCTGGATGCTGCTGGGAGAGGCGCTGCAACCACTGCAACTGCTGGGTGCAGCCGTTGTCATGGGAGGTTTGCTGATCAATGTGTTCGGCCCCAAAATACTGGCGCAGCTGCGGCGCGCGCCGGCCTGAACGAGAGCCCGAGATGAAGCCTGCAGCAAAAAGATATACCGTCTATTTTCTGCTGATGCCCAATACGCTGCTGCTGGATATGGCAGGCCCGGCGGATGCGCTGTTGTTTGCCAACCGCTACCAGGCTGATATTCAGTTTGACCTGAAGTTCATCAGCCCCTTGCCGCAGGTGCAGAGTTCGGTGGGCCTGCAACTGGGTGGCCTGCAAGCCTTGCCGCAGCAACTGGAGCAGGATGCCATTGTCGTGCTGCCGGGGTTAGTGGGCATGACATTCCCTTACGACCAGCCGGAAGACCAGTTGGCAATACGATGGCTGCGCGCGCAGGTGGGGCCTGGCAACCGGCTCGTGTGCATTTGCTCCGGCGCACTGCTGGCAGCTCACGCGGGCCTGCTGTCCAATCGCGCGGCCACCACCCACCATGACCATTGCAAGGATCTGGCGCAGATAGACAGCTCCATCCGCGTGGAAGAAAACCGTATCTTTGTCGAGCACGGCATGGTCAGCACCAGCGCGGGCGTCACCGCCGGCATAGACCTGGCGCTGCACCTGATCAGCCAGTTGGCCGGCGCCGCGATTGCAGCTGCGGTAGCGCGCAATATGCTGGTCTACATGCGCCGCGCCGGCTCGGACCCGCAATTGTCGCCATGGGTCATGCACCGTAACCATATCCACCCGGTAGTGCATAGAGTGCAAGATGCGGTCGCAAAAGACCCTGCGCATGCATGGAGCTTGCCAGAACTGGCCGATATCGCCTGCACCAGCTCGCGCCACCTGACGCGCCTGTTCAAAACCCATGCCGGCATATCGGTGCAGGAATACCTGACCGGCTTGCGGCTGTCGCTGGCCAGCAGGCTGCTGGCGCAGACCGGATGGTCCATGGACAGGGTTGCGCAGGCATCCGGCTTCGGCTCTGCCCGGCAGTTCCGCCGCGTATGGGGTAATTTCCACGAAGAGCCGCCCAAGGCTTACCGCACACCGCAGGCACAGGTGCAGCACTAGCGGCGCCATAAAAATTCCCAAGCAGCAATTTTCGTCAAAAAAATGCGCTATCATTGTGTATCCGTCCCACTTTGATCCGCCAACCTTCGCACGAGAATCCATGCCGCACATTTGCCCTAAATGCAGCTATATCCGCAAAGCGACCGACACTGCCCCTGAATGGCAGTGTCCGTCTTGCCAGATTGTGTATAGCAAGGCAGGCGGAGAAGCAGACGCCAGCTATGGCAAATACGGCAAGCCGGTCGTTCCAGCAAATACTGCCTCCGTTTCAGGCAGCAAGTTGAAACTGGCGCTGCTGCTGGGCGTGCTGGCAGTGACCGTGGTGGTGGCAAGGCCTATCATCAAAGCCAGGTCGCTACGTCATGCGTCGGAAATAACAGCAGCAAACACAGCGATAAATACCGCGCAGCCGGAAGTAGTGCTGTACGGTGCCAGCTGGTGCGGCTATTGCGCGGCGACGCGCCGATACTTTGAAGAAAACGGCATCCGCTATACCGAACTGGATGTGGAAAAAACCACGGACGGCTACAACGGTTATAAAAAGCTGGGCGGAGGCGGTGTGCCCATCATCGTGGTCGGCGATCAGGTGCTGCACGGCTTTAGCGAAGACGCGCTAGGCCAGTCTCTTGGCCCCTGGCTCAAAAAAGGTTAAACCGGGCTAACCAGGCGCAAGGGATACAAGCTGGCCTTCGTCCGATTGCCTATCCCACCAAACAGGCGCAAAATCCTCTTGGCTAACTATAAAAACTAGGACATCCATGCGCCTACTCCCTACCCTGTTATCGGTATGCACTGTTTCCCTGTGCAGCGCAGTGCACGCCGCTACCGTAGCTGACCTGGACTGGCTCAGCGGCTGCTGGCAAAGCACGGGCGCAGAAGCCGGTTCCGAAGAACACTGGCTCGCGCCTGCCGGGGGCAGCTTGCTGGGTATGGGCCGCACGGTCGCCAAAGGAAATACGGTGGCTTTTGAATTCATGCGCATAGAACAGCAGGCAGACACGCTGGTATTTACGGCGAAGTCGTCACGCAAACCCGAAGCCAGCTTTCAGATGCTTTCTTTGCAAAACAAGAAAGTGGTGTTTGAAAACCTGCAAAAGGATTTTCCGCAACGGGTCATCTACCAGCTAAAAGACGATGGCAGCCTGCTGGGGCGCATAGAAGGAACGTCCGATGGCCGTGAACGCGCCGTGGACTTTCCGATGCAGAGGAAGAGTTGCCAATAAGTGGCCAGTGATTTGCTAATAAGCTGCCAATAGACTGCGGATAAACCAGGGCAAAGCGAGGCAGCCGGCAAGGCCGCCCCAAAACCTGAATCTGGCTACAGCCCCGTGTGGCGGCTGATGTAGTCCTTCATCTTGCTGATGTCGGCCGTCATCACTTCAAAACGCTGCGGCAAGGCTTCAATATTTTCAAAACCGGCAGGACGCTCGGCATCACGGCCCAGCGCTTCGCGTATGGTTTCGTTGAACTTGGCCGGCAGCGCGGTTTCCAGTACGATCATCGGCACGCCCGGCACCAAGTGTTCCTGCGCAACCTTGATGCCATCTGCCGTATGCGTATCAATGGTGATGCCGTATTCGGCCTGGACCCGGCGTATCGTATTCAGCCGATCTGCATGCACGGATTTGCCGGATACAAAACCGAAACGGGCTATTTTGGCAAACTCGTCGCCATTGCTGCCTGCCTTGCCGGACAGGTCAAAGCCGCCTTCGGTTTCCACTTTTTTGAACAATGCTGCTACACGCGCAGCATCGCCATCCAGCAAGTCATAGATAAAGCGCTCGAAGTTGGATGCCTTCGAGATATCCATAGACGGGCTTGTGGTGTGATAGGTTTCCGCCGATTTACGAACGCGATAAACGCCGCTGTTGAAGAACTCATCCAGCACATCGTTTTCATTGGTAGCGACAACCAGCTTGTCGATGGGCAGGCCCATCATGCGGGCAATGTGACCAGCGCAGATATTGCCGAAGTTACCGGAAGGTACGGTAAACGATACCTTCTGCTCATTGGACGTGGTAGCGCTCAGATAACCGCGGAAGTAGTACACCACCTGCGCAACAACGCGCGCCCAGTTGATGGAATTGACGGTACCTATCTTTTGCTTGGCCTTGAATTCCAGGTCGTTGGAAACGGCCTTCACCATATCCTGGCAATCGTCAAAAACGCCTTCAACGGCGATATTAAAAATATTCGGGTCTTGCAGGCTGAACATTTGCGCGGTCTGGAAGGCGCTCATCTTTTTATGCGGAGACAGCATGAACACGCGTATACCTTTTTTGCCGCGCATTGCGTATTCCGCAGCGCTGCCGGTATCGCCGGAAGTGGCGCCGAAAATATTCAGTTCCGCCCGCTTTTTATCCAGTGCATATTCGAACAGGTTGCCCAGCAACTGCATGGCCATGTCCTTGAAAGCCAGCGTGGGGCCGTTGGACAGACCTTGCAGTATCAGCTTGCCGTTGCGGCCGTCTTCCAGCACCCGCAGCGGCGTAATCTGGGCCGCGTCTTCACCTGCGCGTGTATTGCGGTACACATCGGCCGTATAGGTTTTTTCGGTAATCGCCTTCAGATCTGCTGCCGGGATGTCGGTCGCAAATTTGCTGACCACGGCAAAGGCCAGGTCGGCATAGGGCAATTTGCGCCATGCGTCCAGTTCTTCAGCAGTGACTTGGGGGTAATGCGCTGGCAGATACAGCCCGCCATCGGGTGCTAGGCCGCCTAACAGGATTTCGGAAAAATTTTGCTCTGCGGTATGGCCGCGGGTGGATACATATTGCATGGTAACGAGAAGAGTAAGGAGAATTTTTCCTTATTATATATCGTCCTACCCGCGTAAAACCCGTAAAAATTGGGTTTTTACAAACTGATCTGGTGTGTTTATTTGGCGTAGACCACGACTGGCCATCATCGGCACAGGCTACGGCATTTACCGCGTGATTTGCTCTCTAATCGGCGGCAATGCGTTCGGGATGCGTGTAGATGACGAAGCTATTGCGGCGGACAAAACCCAGCAGGCTGATGCCTGCCTCCTGCGCCATGCTGATCGCCAGGCTGGTGGGCGCGGAGATTGTTGCCAGCATGCTCATATTGGCGCGTGCCGCTTTTTGTACCAGTTCATAACTGGCGCGGCTGCTCATGATCGCAAAGCCAGGCTCCCTTGGTGTTTTGGCGATAGCCAGAGCGCCTATCAGCTTGTCCAGCGCATTGTGGCGGCCAACATCTTCGCGCAGCAGCAGCACATTGCCTTGCGTATCGGCCCATGCTGCCGCATGTGTGGCGCCGGTAACAGCATTAATCTCCTGCAGCCCCTGCATCGCCGCGAAGGCTTTTTGCAATGCCTGCGAAGTGACCAGCAATTGCCCTGCCTGATGCGGCAGCGACAGGTCCAGCGCGGCCAGGCTCTCCAGCCCGCACACTCCGCAGCCGGTGCGGCCAGCCAGCTGGCGCCGCTTGTCCTTCAGGCGGACAAAACATTCCGATGCAATTGTCAGCTGTATTTCTATGCCGCCAGCTTCGGATGCGGTGATGCTTTCAATGTCGTAGATTTGGGAACGGTTATCGATGATGTTTTCAGACAGGCTGAAACCGATGGCAAAGTCTTCCAGGTTCTGCGGTGTCAGCATCATCACCGCGTGCGAAATGCCGTTGAACACTAGCGCAACCGGCACTTCTTCGGCGACCTGGTCGGTCATAGTCTGGCCGCCAGCAGCAGCGGGCGCACCGGCATCCTGCCATTGGCGGCGTACTACTGTTACATCGCGGTAGCCCGGCAACTCAACGAGATCCGTTTCCATCCTGAGCATCTCCCTGATCTTCGCCCTGAAATTCCTTGCAGGCCTCGCGGCCGTCGGCGGTCAGCGCCAGCAAAGTCCTGTCTCCGTCCTCGACCATTGTGACCCAGTTCAGCCCGGTCTGTTCGCCTATCTGTCCGTCACCCAGGTAGGCCACACAGCGCAACAGGCTGCTCATGCGCACCTTCAGCTTTTTGGTCAGCCTTGCCGCCGATACCGGTTCTGCATGCATCGCCAGCTCGCGCAGCAAGGCTTCAGACAGCGACTGCACGCTATGCTCGACCAATGTCATCAGTGTACCGTAGCCAGCGCTTCTTCTGCACGGTGCGCTTTTACCAGCACAGGAACAGACTTCGAAGTCGGCGTGCGGGCAAAATCGGCAAAGCTGGATAAAGGCACCAGGTTATTGGTTTCGGGGAAATAAGAAGCCAGGCAACCGCGCGGGATATTGTATTCCACCAGCATGAAGCGTTTTGCCTCGCGATGCACGCCGTCGTCGCACAGGCTTTCCATATCAACCCAGCTTCCGGCCTGCATACCCAGCTGCGCAATATCTTCCTTGTTGATGAACAACACCCTGCGCTCGCCGAAGACACCGCGATAGCGGTCGTTCATGCCGTAGATGGTCGTGTTGTACTGGTCATGCGAGCGTGTTGTCGACAGGTTGAATACCTCGCTGCCATGCTTTTCCCGCGCACGGTGGATAGGCAAATCGGTCGGCACGCGGTGTGCGTTGAAGTTGGCTTTTTTGCTGGCCGTATTCCATTCGCGTTCCGATGCGGTATTACGCAAATGGAAGCCGCCCGGCACCTTGACCCGCTTGTTGAAGTCGGCAAAATCGTCGAATACCATCGCGATCTTGTCGCGTATACGGTCATAGTCTGCCACCAGCCACATCCACGGCGTTTTGCTGCGATTCTTCAGCGTTGCCGCTGCCAGCCGGGCAACAATCATCGGCTCCGACAGCAGGTGTTTGGATGCCGGCGCATTGATGCCGGATGACAGATGCACCATGCTCATCGAGTCTTCCACGCTGACCGCCTGCGGGCCGGCTTCCTGGATGTCGATTTCGGTACGCCCCAGGCAAGGCATGATCAACGCTTCGCGTCCGTGCACCAGATGGCTGCGGTTGAGCTTGGTGGTGACATGCACGGTCAATGCACAGTTGCGCAGCGCCTTGTGGGTGGCATCGGTATCCGGTGTCGCGGTGGCGAAGTTGCCGCCCAGCGCGAAGAACACCTTGTTCGGCTCTGCCAGCATCGCCTCGATAGCGCCGACAGTATCGTAGCCATTGTCACGCGGCGGCGTAAAATCAAACACTTGGCCCAGCCGGTCCAGGAAAGCCGGCGCCGGTTTTTCATAAATACCCATCGTGCGGTCGCCCTGCACATTGCTGTGGCCGCGCACCGGGCAAGGCCCTGCGCCAGGACGGCCGATATTGCCGCGCAACAGCAGCATGTTGATGATCATCTGGATAGTGGCAACGGAGTGCTTGTGCTGCGTGATGCCCATGCCCCAGCATGCGATGACGCTCTTGGAAGCCATGTAGATGTCGGCCGCGTGCTGTATCTGGTC
>JAYSKH010000209.1:0-5105 GCA_043726505.1 Undibacterium sp.
CAAAAATAGTGCGCGCCAATCCGCCGTTGGCGTACTGGTGATCAGCCTGGTGCTGGCTGCGCTAATAGCGTTGAAACTGTTTGGAGCATTCTGATGGCAAATAATAATATCGGTCCAAACCGTCTCGTCGTCGGCGCCCATTACGGCCTGCGCGACTGGCTGGCGCAACGCGTTACCGCGATCGTCATGGCCTTGTACACCGTGCTGCTGCTGGTGCTGTTCCTGACCGGAAGCAATTTTACTTATGAAGGCTGGGCCGGCATTTTCGCAATGCAGTGGTTCAAGCTGGCGACGTTTGCCGTATTCGTCTGCCTGTTCTATCACGCCTGGGTTGGTATGCGTGATATCTGGATGGACTACGTCACGCATTCTGTCGCTCTGCGTCTGGTATTTCAAGTTGCCACTATCCTGTGGCTGGTCATCTGTGTCGGATATGCGGCACAGATTCTGTGGAGAGTGTAACCGTGGCAGCAATTAAATCCACAATCCCATCCCGCCGCTTCGATGCGGTCATCATCGGTGCTGGCGGTTCCGGCATGCGCGCTTCGCTGCAATTGGCTGAAGCCGGCCTGAACGTCGCCGTACTGTCCAAAGTATTTCCTACCCGTTCACATACGGTTGCAGCGCAGGGCGGCATTGGCGCCTCGCTGGGCAATATGTCGGAAGACAACTGGTACTGGCATATGTTCGATACCGTCAAGGGTTCCGATTATCTCGGCGACCAGGACGCGATCGAATTCATGTGCCGTGAAGCGCCAAAAGTCGTGTACGAGCTGGAACACTTCGGTATGCCTTTCGACCGCAATGCCGATGGCACGATTTACCAGCGCCCATTCGGCGGCCATACAGCCAACTTCGGTGAAAAGCCGGTGCAGCGCGCTTGCGCAGCAGCCGACCGTACTGGACACGCTTTGCTGCACACGCTGTATCAGCGCAATGTGCGCGCACGCACCCACTTCTTCGTGGAGTGGATGGCCATCGACCTGATCCGTGATGCATCCGGCGACGTGCTGGGCGTGGTGGCTCTGGAGATGGAAACAGGCGAAGTCATGATGCTGGAAGCCAAAACAACGATCTTCGCAACCGGCGGTGCAGGCCGTATCTGGGCTGCTTCGACCAATGCCTTCATCAATACCGGCGACGGTATGGGCATGGCGGCGCGCGCAGGCCTGCCGCTGGAAGACATGGAGTTCTGGCAGTTCCACCCGACTGGCGTAGCCGGCGCGGGCGTGCTGATTACCGAAGGCGTGCGTGGTGAAGGCGGTATTCTGGTGAACAGCCAAGGCGAGCGCTTCATGGAGCGTTATGCGCCTACCTTGAAAGATCTGGCGCCGCGCGATTTCGTTTCTCGCTCGATGGATCAGGAAACCTAGGAAGGCCGCGGCTGCGGACCGAACAAGGATCACGTGATGCTGGATCTGCGCCATATCGGCGCCGAAACAATCCAGAAGCGCCTGCCATCCATTCTGGAAATTGCGCACAAGTTTGCCAACGTCGATGCGACCAAGGAGCCTATTCCTGTCGTGCCGACCATCCATTATCAGATGGGCGGCATTCCAACCAATATCCATGGCCAGGTCATCGCGCCGAAGAACGGCAGCAGCGAAATCGTCAACGGCTTGTACGCGATCGGCGAATGCGCATGCGTATCGGTACACGGTGCAAACCGTCTCGGTACCAACTCTCTGCTGGATCTGCTGGTATTTGGCCGCGCAGCGGGCAACCACGTGGTGGCAAGCAAGCTCAAGGAACGCAGCAATAAGGATCTGCCTGCCGACGCAGCTGATCTGGCGCTGTCGCGTCTGGCCAAGCTGGAAAACAGCACTGGCGGCGAACGCGTGCAGGATGTGGCCAACGCCATCCGCAAAACGATGCAGCATCACTGCGGCGTGTTCCGTACCGACGAACTGCTGCAAGAAGGCTACAAAGAAGTCATGGAGCTCGACGAGCGCCGCAAGCATGTCTCGTTCAAGGACAAGTCCAAGGTATTCAACACAGCACGCGTAGAGGCGCTGGAGCTGGATAACCTGATCGAAACTGCCAAGGCAACCATTACTTCGGCCGCTGCCCGTAAAGAGTCCCGTGGCGCGCATGCGCACCGTGACTATGAAAAGCGCGACGACGAAAACTGGATGAAGCACACGCTGTGGTATTCCGAAGGCAACCGCCTGGATTACAAACCAGTGAATACC
Organism: Undibacterium sp.; assembly: GCA_043726505.1. Classification (GTDB taxonomy): domain Bacteria; phylum Pseudomonadota; class Gammaproteobacteria; order Burkholderiales; family Burkholderiaceae_D; genus Undibacterium. Next base: position 2,193 of record JAYSKH010000209.1, read on the forward strand.
AAGCCGCTGACAGTGGAAACATTCAAGCCTAAGGCACGTACATTCTAAGAGAAATTCGAAGAGAACCCATATGGCACGCACACTAAAATTTAAAATCTACCGCTACGATCCGGACAAGGATGCGAAGCCTTACATGCAGGATCTGTCCGTGGAGCTGCAAGACACGGACAAGATGCTGCTGGACGCGCTGCAACGCATCAAGGCCGATGTGGATGATTCGCTGGCGCTGCGCCGCTCATGCCGTGAAGGCGTGTGCGGTTCCGACGCGATGAACATCAACGGTAAAAACGGACTGGCCTGCACGACCAATCTGAACGAACTGTCCGAGCCTATCGTTTTGCGTCCTTTGCCTGGCCTGCCAGTCATTCGCGATCTGATCGTCGACATGACGCAGTTCTTCAAGCAATACAATTCGATCAAGCCTTACCTGATGAATGAATCCATTCCGCCGGAAAAAGAGCGCCTGCAGACGCCTGCAGAACGTGAAGAGCTGGACGGCCTGTACGAGTGCATCCTGTGCGCTTGCTGCTCGACATCCTGCCCGTCTTTCTGGTGGAATCCGGACAAGTTCGTCGGCCCAGCCGGTTTGTTGCAAGCCTACCGTTTCATCGCCGACTCTCGCGACGAAGCAACTGGCGCACGTCTGGACAATCTGGAAGATCCGTATCGCCTGTTCCGCTGCCATACGATCATGAACTGCGTGGACGTATGTCCTAAAGGCCTGAATCCTACCAAGGCAATTGGCAAGATCAAGGAACTTATGGTTCGCCGCGCTGTTTAAGGTGTAGCACACTACGAGAGCGGAATCCGGTAGTTTGGATTCCGCCCTTATTTCATGCGGTTTTTGGTGGCAGGGAAAAGTAGGAGTGAAGTCCTAAACTTCGAAAATGCCTTCGCAGTAGAATGCCGTACAGGTTCCAAGAATTGCATGAAATATGCATAGAGATTAAAGAAGCAAAGTATGTCGACAAGCCATCAAAGTGATCCTGCCAAGCGCGCCCGTCTCAGGTGGCGCGCCCGCCGCGGCCTTCTGGAAAATGATCTGATATTGACCCGTTTCCTGGATGCTCACGAGGAATCCATGACGGATGAAGAGGTGGATGCATTCAGCCACCTGATGGAATTGTCCGATAATGTTTTGATGGATCTGATCTTGGCGAAAAAGCAGCCGGAAGGGGAGGTCGATCTTCCGCATGTCCGGGCCTTGCTGCTACGCCTGCAAGCCGCATGAAATACGGGAATGAATCTTTTCGTGTTTTTTTTGATTAACGTCTCACCTCTAGGGAAGAGCCATGACTAACTCAGAAACAAAAGCAACCCTATCTTTTTCCGATGGTTCGCCATCGTTGGAAATGCCTATTTACAAAGGCACGGTTGGCCCTGATGTAATCGATATCCGCAAGTTGTACGGCGCTACCGGCATGTTCACCTATGACCCGGGCTTCATGTCTACCGCGGCATGCAACTCTTCCATCACTTATATCGACGGCGACAAAGGCGAGCTGCTGTATCGCGGTTACCCGATTGAGCAGCTGGCAGTTAATGGCGGCGATTTCATGGAAACCTGCTACCTGCTGCTGAACGGCGAATTGCCTACTGCTGCGCAGAAAACAGAATTCGTCGAAACAGTGACCAAGCACACGATGGTGCACGAGCAGATGCAATTTTTCTTCCGCGGCTTCCGCCGTGACGCGCATCCTATGTCGGTACTGGTCGGTACGGTCGGCGCGCTGGCATCGTTCTACCATGATTCTCTGGACATCAATGACCCGCATCACCGCGAAGTATCCGCGATCCGCCTGATCGCCAAGATGCCAACGCTGGTAGCAATGGCCTACAAATATTCGATCGGCCAGCCTTTCGTTTATCCACGTAATGACCTGTCGTACAGCGCGAACTTCATGTACATGATGTTCTCCAATCCTTGCGAGCCATACAAGGTCAATGAAGTGCTGGTGCGCGCGCTGGACCGTATCCTGATCCTGCACGCAGACCACGAGCAAAATGCATCGACATCGACAGTGCGCCTGGCCGGTTCTTCCGGTGCGAATCCGTTTGCATGTATCGCAGCCGGTATCGCCTGCCTGTGGGGCCCTGCCCACGGCGGTGCGAACGAAGCGGCACTGGACATGCTGACCAAAATCGGCAGCGTCGACAATATCCCTGAGTTCATCAAGCAAGTGAAAGACAAGAACTCCGGCGTCAAGCTGATGGGCTTCGGTCACCGTGTTTACAAAAACTACGATCCACGTGCAAAACTGATGCGCGAAACCTGCTACGAAGTGCTGCAGGAACTGGGTCTGCAAGACGATCCACTGTTCAAGCTGGCAATGGCGCTGGAGAAAATTGCGCTGGAAGACGAATACTTCGTGTCCCGCAAACTGTATCCGAATGTCGACTTCTACTCCGGCATCGTACAGCGTGCACTGGGTATCCCAACTTCACTGTTCACCGGCATCTTCGCGCTGGCACGTACAGTAGGCTGGATCGCTCAATGGAAAGAAATGATTTCAGATCCAGAGCAAAAAATCGGCCGCCCACGTCAGTTGTTCGTCGGCTCGCCAACCCGCAAAGTACCGCCTATCGCGGAACGCGGTTAATTCGGCCTGTGAAGCTGCAACGCACAGAATGAATGAAGAGTAAAATAAGCGGGCCTTGATGGCTCGCTTTTTTTTTCCGTAGTGTGCTATGCTTCGGCACGATAGAGAAATTTTAGATCGACCATCATTTTTAATTCAAAAAAATTATCGTTCTAGCATCAGAAGTGAGGTTTTTGATGAAATTTTTGATTTAGGAATGGGGTAGTTTGAAAAAAGCCCTTCCCCACAACTTGATGTGCAATCCGCTAACCGGTCAGGCCGTGTCGCGGAAGGTTAGATTAACCCGCTAATCTCGCGAAACGCGAAGAAAGGT
>JAYSKH010000210.1:0-12096 GCA_043726505.1 Undibacterium sp.
TCAGGTTTTCAGTACTGCTAGCTAAGCCTATCCGCTTTTCGATAAAGCCTGGTGAGACGTCTTATATTGGCTCTTACCTGATGAGTTTAACGTCAAAGAAATCTAATCTCGATTCGGAGCCTGGAAAGGTTACGGTAATGCTCGCGTCTGATTTAACCCTAGGAGTTCAGATATTGGATGAGCAAAACCGTGATTTGCAAACTGCGCGGAATCGATACCCTGAATTTAATTTAAATGTGGTAAAAAATTTGTCAAGGCCGTCAATTTGAGGGGCGCTTAAATGATAGTTCTTTTTGAAATTTAGTACTTTGTGGCCAATTTGGAGGGGCATTAAAAATGCTGTCTAACTTTGAGTTGCCAGAAAGCGCCGCGCCAGCGAGAAAATATACTGTTTGTTGCTGCGGTTATTTTTTTAATTTGAGCAAAGCCTCCGCTGAATTTATGGATGGCAAACGTAGAATGAGCGGCGACTTTTGATAATTTAGTTTTTTTCGAGGCGAGTCGCCGCTCAGTTGTTATGATTGAGGTTGTAAAAATCATCACTTCTGGCGGATGCGCGCGGTTCGAGTTAAGCCGCCAGCAAATCCCCGATGACTGTACGCGATGCGAGAATCGCCTTGGCTGTGGCTTCTTGGCCCATTCCTACGCCTTCAGTATGGATGAAATTGACGTCGGTAATGCCCAGGAAGCCGAACACGGCGCGCAAATAGGTTTCATGGAAATCCATTACCTTGGCGGGGCCTTCGCTGTAGACGCCGCCGCGTGACGTAAATACATAGACTTTCTTGCCGGTGACCAGCCCTGCGGGTCCGGTATCGGTGTATTTGAAGGTCAGCCCCGCACGGGCGACGTGGTCTATCCACGCTTTCAACGAAGAGCTGATCGAAAAATTGTACATCGGTGCGCCGATGACAATGATGTCGGATTCCAGCAGTTGCGCCACTAGGTTATCGGACAGCGCAACGGTGTTAGCCTGCTCTGGTGTGAGCTTGTCGGCCGGCGTGAAAAAGGCACCCATCATTTGCTCAGTCAGATGCGGCACCGGATTGGCAGCCAGGTCCAGTTCGGTGATGGTGTCAGCTGGATACGTGGCTTGCCAGCGGTTCAGAAATTCGCCTGTCAGCTGGCGGGAAATGGAGCCCGTGCCGCGCACGCTGCTGTTGATATGAAGGATGTTAGACATGATGAAGTCCCGAATGTTCTATTGAGTTTTGTCAGATTTTTGTTTGATAAGGCAGTTCCGCTTTACGCATTTCTGCGCAAAGCGGTTTGTTGCAGCTTAGTAGAGCAGCTTAGTAGAGCAGCTTAGTAAGACAGCCTAGTAAGGAAGATCAAACAACAGAACTTCCGCCGCTTCTGCCTGTTTCAGTGTGACCAGGCTTTCCTTGCTGATTTTCAGCGCATCGCCGCCAGTCAGGCTGACGCCGTTGACAACGACCTTGCCGCGGATGACGTGCACATAGGCAGTACGTCCTGCCGTCAATGCATGTTCCAGCTGGTCATCTGCATTCAGAATCGATGCATAGATGCTGGCATCCTGGTGTATCAGTACCGAATCCTGGCGGCCGTCTGAAGAGGCGATCAGGCGCAGCTGGCCTTGTTTGGTTTCGGGGCCAAAGTGTTTCTCTTCATAGCTCGGCGCAATTCCTGTCACACTCGGCTGTATCCAGATCTGCAGGAAGTGCAGGCCTTCGGTTGTCGAGTGGTTGAACTCGCTGTGGCGCACGCCGGTGCCGGCGCTCATCCTTTGCACGTCGCCGTAGTGCAGTACGGAACCAGTGCCCATGCTGTCCTTGTGTTCCAGTGCGCCTTCCAGCACGTAGGAAATGATTTCCATGTCGCGGTGGCCGTGCGTGCCAAAGCCACGGCTGGATTCGACACGGTCTTCATTGATGACTAGCAGCGGGCCAAAGCCAGTATGCATAGGGTCGTGATAGTGACCGAAAGAGAAACTGTGGTTGGAGTTCAGCCATCCATGATTGGCCACTCCGCGCTCTGTGCTTTTGCGAACTTCTAACATGATGTGCTCCATTCCTGTTGGTGGGGCGGCCGTGCCGCGCTCCGGTTTTATAAATGATTGCTAAATGATTACCTTGCGCAAACTTCTAAAGAATAATGTGCGATAATTTCGATAGTGCTTGCGGTTGGGTGGCAGCTCTTTGTGGTGAAGGCCTATTTCCTCGCTCTCTCCGTGATCTGCATCAACGAAACGAAGTATGCGCGTATTTCATTGTCAAGAAAAACGGAAAATTTACCCTCTTATTATCGAAAAAATCGAATGCTAAGAATCAGTCTGGATGCCCTGCAGATCCTGGATGCGATAGATCGGCGCGGCTCGTTTTCTGCGGCTGGCGCTGAATTGCACCGCGTGCCGTCGACAATTTCCTATACCGTCTCTAAGCTGGAAGACGATCTGGGTGTGCAGGTGTTCGATAGGAACGGCCCAAAAGTCAGCTTGACCAGGGCCGGGCAGGAGCTGCTGAAAGAGGGACGTTACCTGCTGAAAGCAGCGGAAGACCTGGAGCACCGGGTGCGCAGGGTGGCCTCCGGCTGGGAGACGGAACTGGGGCTGGGTATGGATTCGCTGTTTTCGCCGATTGCGCTGGCCGAAGATATCCGCGCTTTTTATGCTGTCGCCGACCGTACCCGCTTGAAGATAGGCCAGGATGCCTTGTCAGGAACCTGGGAAGCCTTGTCCGACAGGCGGGTGGATCTGCTGATAGGCGCCGTGGGCGAGGGCCCGTCCGGCGGCGGCTACAATGCGGTGCCGCTGGGGACCATTCCCTTCCTGTTTGCGGTGGCGCCGTCGCATCCGCTGGCCGCGATAGACAGGCCGCTAACCAAGGCCGACCTGCATCCATACCGCGCAGTGGTGGTGGCAGATTCCGCGCGCACGCTGCGTCCCCGCACGGTCGGCCTGTTGTTTGGCCAGGATGCACTGACTATTCCTGACATGCGCAGCAAGGTGCTGTTCCAGCTGGCCGGGCTGGGTTTCGGTTTTTTGCCGGAGCCCTGCGCACGTGCTGCGCTGGCATCCGGCGCGCTGATACAAAAGCAGGTGGAAGAACCGCGCACCGACGAACCCGTGTTTCTGGCCTGGCGCACAGGTGAAAACGGTGCGGCGCTGAGCTGGTGGATCAAGCGCATGCGTCAGCCCGGCGTGCTGGAACAATTGAGCTTATCGGTGCCCGGAGCCTGACGATGAAATGACTTCTTGGGTGGCTAGGTGAGCGCCCGCACATTCATTTGTGGCTATATCGGTAAAATGCGGCTGCAATCCTGGTGATTGGCTGCCATTCATGAAAATAATCAGCAGCTTTTCCCGGCTTTTCCAGGCTGTTACGCTTCTAGCGGCAAAAGAATGAACGAATCTGCTGTAGCCGGTCTAATTTCAGCCTGGATGTGAAACTGTCTTTAGCGGCACGAGTATGGCAAACTGCGTGCTGCATTTACAATTGGATAAACTCAGTTAATGAAAAATCTGCCCTTTGAATGGCTGGTGGGCTTGCGGTATACGCGGGCGGGGCGACGTAGCGGTCGCAATAGTTTTATCTCTTTTATCTCACTGATTTCCATGGCCGGCATTTCGCTCGGCGTGGCGGCGCTGATTGTCGTGCTGTCGGTGATGAATGGTTTTCAGAAAGAAGTGCGTGACCGCATGTTGTCGGTGCTGTCGCATATAGAAATTTCAGACGGGTCCGGCTCCATGCCGAATTGGGAAGAAGTGGCACTGCAGGCGAAGAAGCATCCCGAAGTCAAGGGGTCTGCGCCTTTCGTCGAGGCGCAGTCGATCATGCTGCATGATGATGCGATGCGCGGCGTGGTATTGCGCGGTGTGCTGCCGGAGCAAGAACCGAATGTATCGGACGTTGCAAAAAAACTCATTGCCGGCAAATTTGAAGACCTGAAGGCGGGTGAATTCAATATCGTCGTGGGCAAGGAACTGGCGCGGCTGATGCACGTCAATATTGGCAGTAAGGTCAATCTGCTGGTGCCGCAGGAGCAGACCACGCCATTTGGGTTCATTCCGCGCCCCAAGACTTTTACCGTGGTCGGCATCTTTGAGGCCGGCCATTACGAGTTCGATTCCGGGCTGGCCTTCATCCAGATCAGCGACGCAGAAAAGCTGATGCGCTTGTCCAGCCCTTCCGGCCTGCGGCTGCGTATCGACGATATGCTGCGAGCGCCACAGGTGGCGCGTGAACTGTCGCAGATGCTGCAGGGGAATCTGTATATCAGCAACTGGTCGGACACCAACCGCATTTATTTTGCGGCGGTGAAGTCTGAAAAAACCATGATGTTCATTATCCTGACGCTGATCATCGCGGTGGCCGCCTTTAATCTGGTGTCGACGCTGGTGATGACGGTGACAGACAAGCAGGCTGATATTGCAATCCTACGCACACTGGGAGCTTCCCCGCGTTCTATCATGAAGATCTTCATGATACAGGGCGCGCTGGTCGGCCTGCTCGGCACCGGGCTGGGCGTGGGTGGCGGCGTGCTGATTGCGATGAACATCGACGTTATCGTGCCATTCATAGAAAGGCTGCTGGGCATTCATTTCCTGGCCAAGGAAATCTATGTGATCAGCTCCCTGCCTTCTGACCTGCACTGGTCTGATGTCGGTTTCATCGGCGGCGTAGCTGTCGTGCTGGCTTTCCTTGCAACGATTTACCCAAGCTGGCGTGCTGCCCGCGTAAAACCTGCGGAGGCGCTGCGCTATGAATAAACCACAAGACGACATGACAAGTAATTTAGGTGCGAATACCGGCGGAGAACTGGTTCTTTCATGCAGCGACCTGGGCAAGACGTTTACGCAAGGCTCTTATTCGGTCAAAGTCCTGAGCGGCATAGACCTGGCTGTCAACAAGGGGGAGAGGCTGGCGATTATCGGCGCCTCTGGCTCCGGTAAATCTACATTGCTGCATTTGCTGGGTGGGCTGGATACGCCGACAACAGGCAAGGTTGTTTTGCAGGGCAAGGATTTTGCCAGCCTGGGTGAGGCGGCGCGCGGCGATTTGCGCAATACCTCGCTGGGCTTCGTGTACCAGTTCCACCATCTGCTGCCGGAATTTTCGGCGCTTGACAATGTTGCGATGCCTTTGCTGATACGCCGCGTGCCGCGTGCGGAAGCGCAGGAAACCGCGCGCGCAATCCTCAAAAGAGTGGGGCTGGATCACCGTGTCACGCATGTGCCGGGCGAGCTGTCCGGCGGCGAACGTCAGCGTGTGGCGCTGGCGCGTGCGCTGGTGACGCAGCCGGCCTGCGTGCTGGCAGATGAACCTACCGGTAACCTGGACCGCGGCACGGCGCAGCAAATCTTTGACCTGATGCTGGAGCTGTCGCGCACACTGGGCACTGCGTTTGTTATCGTCACCCACGATGCAGAACTGGCAGGGCGTTGCGACCGCGTATTGCGCCTGACGGACAAAGGTTTGCAGCTCCCGGATTGAACGGAGGCCTGTCTGCGCGATAAAACCGCGCCACTCTTACAAGGAGTGGCGCGGTTTTACACTTTCAGGCTTGGCAAAAGTACAAAAATGTTGGATATTGTTCGCTGTGCCAGTCTTTGTGCCACTTCGCCGCAGGCTAGCAGTAGAAAGCCGGTAGTGATGAGACGCAGGAATGTTTCCCTCAACTCTAATCAGACCCTATGAGCCAACAAAGCCAGTTTAGCCTGCTTGCCCAACGCCGTTTTGCCCCTTTCTTCTGGACCCAGTTTCTTGGCGCGTTTAACGATAACGTCTTCAAGACGGCATTGCTGACCATACTGACTTTTGATGCGCTGCACTGGACCGATGTCGACGCTGGCTTACTGACCAACTTGATTCCCGGCCTGTTCATCCTGCCTTTCCTGATTTTTTCGGCGACTGCGGGCCAACTGGCCGACAAGCTGGAAAAAGGCAGGCTCGCGCGCATGGTCAAGGTGCTGGAAATCGTCATCATGCTGATTGCAGGCGCGGGCTGGATGACGCATAACTTATGGCTGCTAATCAGCGCTGTGGTCGGCATGGGCATTCATTCCACGCTGTTTGGCCCGGTAAAATACGCTTACCTGCCGCAGCATCTGAAAACCGATGAGCTGACCGGAGGTAATGGCGTCATCGAAATGGGTACCTTTGTCGGCATCCTGCTGGGTGAAATCCTCGGCACCATGCTGGTCGTGCACAAGCCCTGGGGCATCGAACTGGTGGCTGGCGGCACCTTTGTCATTGCTGTACTCGGCTGGGTGACCAGCCTGCGCATTCCGCTGTCACCGGCGGCGGCCCCGGATCTAAAAATCAACTGGAACCCGGTAACTGAAACCATCCGCAATATCGGTTTCAGCAGCAAGAACCGGCCTGTGTTCCTGTCCATGCTGGGCAATTCCTGGTTCTGGTTTTATGGCGCCATCGTGCTGGCGCAGTTTCCCTTATATGCAAAGGTGTATCTGCATGGTGACCATAGCGTGCTTCTGCTGTTGCTGGGTGTGTTTTCGTTTGGCATCGGCGCGGGTTCATTGCTGTGCGAACGCCTGTCCGGACACAAGGTGGAAATCGGCCTGGTGCCTTTCGGCGCGATAGGCTTGTCGGTGTTCGGCCTTGAACTGTATCTGGCCAGCACTGCTTATACCAATACAGCAGCGGTTGATATGCTGCAGTTCGTAAAGCAGGCGGGCAGCCACAGGATCATGTTCGACATTGTCATGATAGGCCTGTTTGGCGGCCTGTATGTGGTGCCGCTATTTGCCGTGATCCAGACCCGTTGCGACCCCAAGCATCTGTCGCGCACCATTGCCGGCATGAACATCCTGAATGCGTTGTTCATGGTGGTCGCCAGCGGTTTTGCCATTTTGATGCTGAAGCTGAACTTCACTATCCCCGAAATTTTCCTGGCCACTGCGGTGCTCAATGCGGTAGTGGCCGTCTATATTTTCAGCCTGGTGCCGGAGTTCCTGCTGCGCTTTATCGCGTGGATGCTAATCCACACTATTTACCGCATCAAGGGCGTCGATACCCGGCGCATTCCCGATGAGGGCGCGGCGGTGCTGGTGTGCAACCACGTCAGCTACATGGACGCTATCGTCATCATGGGAAGCAGCCCGCGGCCTATCCGTTTTGTCATGGACCATCGCATCTTCAAGATTCCCGTGCTGTCCTGGATATTCAGGACTGCCAAGGCTATCCCTATAGCACCGGCCAAGGAAGATCCATGGCTGATGGAAAAGGCGTATGTAGATATCGCGCAGGCCTTGCATGAAGGCGATCTGGTCTGTATTTTCCCGGAAGGCAAGCTGACGGCGACAGGCGACATGAACGAGTTCAAGGGCGGGGTGATGAAGATCATCGAGCGCTCGCCGGTGCCGGTGTTTCCAATGGCGCTGCGTGGTTTGTGGGGCAGCTTTTTCAGCCGCGACAAGGGCAATATTTTTGAACGCTCTTTCACCCACGGCCCATTCTCCAGGCTGGAACTGGTCGTGGGCGAGGCGCTGGAACCGTCGCAGGTAACGCCGGCCTTGCTGCAGGAAAAGGTCATGGCGTTGCGCGGCGACTGGAAATAATAGATTTAATTGCTTTTAGCAGGGGCGCGACGGCAAAGAGCCAGAGAAAGCCGGCAGCAAAGCTTAAACAAGAATGGATGCCTGCAAAAGCAGGCGGAGGAGAAGGTATGTCTGCATGGATCAAAGCGCTGGCCTGTGGTTTATTGTATGTTGCCGCTCAGGCGAATGCCGGTGCGGCAGCGGTAAGCCGATTTACTCCTCAGGGCGAGGTAGCGCAGGTCCGACAGGTAAGGGTGACTTTTTCCGAACCGGCCATTCAGTTTGGCGACCCCAAGGCACCGGCGCCGTTTGATGTTAATTGCGCGGAAGCTGGTACAGCGCGCTGGGCTGACGACAAGAACTGGATTTTCGATTTTACGCGTGATCTGCCCCCGGGCACCAAATGCAGTTTCAACCTGAAGCCGGGCTTCAAAACCCTCGCTGGCAATGCCGTCAGCGGCAAATCGACTTTCCAGTTCAACACGGGCGGCCCGGCTGTTGTCAACGTCCAGCCTTACTCGGGCGCAACGATCGATGAGGACCAGGCATTTATCCTGACCCAGAATGGCCCTGCGACCGAAGCCAGCGTGCTGGCGCATCTGTACTGTGAAATAGAGGGTGTGCATGAACGCGTGCCAGCCAAGTTTGTTGCCGCCGACCTGCGCGCGCAGTTGCTGAAACAGTTTGCCTCCAGGAGCGAAGCAGATCGTGTCAGCATCGTGCAATGCCAGCAGCGCTTCCCCAACGAAGCGGCAGTCAAGCTGGTGTGGGACAAGGGCATCAGCACTGCATCCGGCATCGTAACTACACAGGCACAGAATTTCAGTTTCCACGTGCGCAAGGCCTTTGTGGCCAGCTTCAGTTGCCAGCGTGAAAACGCCAATGCGGCCTGCACGCCTATTTTGCCTGTCACACTCTCTTTCAGTTCTCCGATTCCGCGCAAGATGGCGGACGATATTGCGCTGAAGGGTGCAAGGGGAACGGCAAAACCCGACTTCGCGCCGGACAATAAAGAAGAAATGGTATCCACCATCAGCTTCAAGGCACCGCTGGCAGAAAAGGCGGAATACTCGATTACGCTGCCTGATGGGCTGAAAGATGAAAATGGCCGTGTGCTCAGCAACGCCACCCAGTTTCCACTGAAATTTACGACGGCCGATTTCCCTCCGCTGGCAAAATTTCCTTCTGCGCCGTTTGGCATCATCGAACTGAATGCCGATGCAACGTTGCCGGTTACCTTGCGCAACGTAGAGAACAGCGTGATGGTGCGTACCACCAGCGGCAAAGCTTCCCCAGGCAAAGTGGCAGATGTGAAGGTGGACAGCGATGCCGGCATTATCGCCTGGATGGGCAAGCTCAACCGCTACCATGAAAGCGTCATATCGATAGGTGGCAAGAATGTAGAGACCCGCAGCCTTGGCCTGCTGGAAAAAGAACCGGGCGCGCGCAAGCTGGAGCTGCCTGCGCCTACGGACAATCCGGGCGCAGCTACCCGGCCTTTTGAAGTAATCGGCATCCCTTTCAAAGAGCCCGGTTTCCATGTGGTGGAGCTGGAGTCCAAAAAGCTGGGCGCATCCTTGCTGGATAAACCGGTCCCTATGTTTGTACGCACCAGCGTGCTGGTGACAAATCTTGCCGTGCATATCAAGCTGGGGCGCGAGAATGCCGGCGTATGGGTCACTACGCTGGATAATGCCAAGCCGGTGGCAGGCGCCCAGGTACGCATCTCCGATTGCACAGGCAAGGAATTATGGAGCGGCGCCACCGACAAGAACGGTCTGGCGATCACGCCGAAACCGATAGAAGATCCGTGTGCGGAGCAGGGCGGCGAGGACGGGCCGAGTGGGAAGATCAGCGGCCTGTTCGTCAGCGCCCGCAAGACCGATGAAAAAGGCCGGGCCGACATGGCCTTTGCGCTGACTTCGTGGAACAGCGGCATAGAATCCTTCCGCTTCAATCTGCCGACCGACTTCAACAAGTCTTCGACGACGCGCGCACATACAATCATGGACCGCACCTTGCTGCGCGCCGGTGAGACGGTGTCGATGAAGCATGTGCTGCGCATCGAAAACAGGAACGGTTTTTCGCTGCAAAAGCCGGATCAGCTGCCGGACAGAGTGCGCATCATTCATCAGGGCAGCAACCAGGAATTCCAGTTTCCGTTGACGTGGCGTAATCGCAATACCGCCGAGACGGTTTTTGCAATACCGAAACAGGCCAAGCTGGGGCGGTACGACATTGTGCTGGATAAAGGCACGGCCAAGGCAGGTTCCGCGTCGGAAGCCGGCAGCGGCGACGCCGGCCAAAATGACGAAGGTGACGGCGATAGCGAAGGGGATGCGCGCTACGGCCAGAATACGCTAATGAGCGGCAGCTTCCGCGTCGAAGAGTTTCGCCTTCCGCTGCTGCAAGGCCGTATTACCCCGCCCAAGGCTGCCCAAGTTAGCCCTAAAGAGATCCCGTTGGATGTGCAGCTCAATTATCTGAACGGCGGTGGCGCATCCGGATTGTCGGTAGAAATTACCAGCCTGCTGCGCAGCAAAGCACTGTCCTATCCGGCGTACGAGGGTTTCTCATTTACTGCAACCAGTGGCGGCGAAGATGATCAGAAGATAGTCGCCAACAAGCTGCCGGTGAACCTGGACAAGAACGGCGCCGGCAAAACCGTCGTCAAGGATCTGCCTGCCATTACCAAACCGCAGGAGCTGCTGTCGGAAATGACCTATGCCGACCCGAATGGTGAGGTGCAGACCGTTTCCACGCTGACGCCGGTATGGCCTTCTGCCGTGGTGATCGGCGTCAAGGCCAGCGAGTGGGTGTCCGTCAAAAAGAAAATGACGCTGACCGCCATCACACTGGACACCGGCGGCAAGCCGCAGGCGGACGTGAAAGTGGAGTTTACTGGTATTGCGAAGCAAACCAATTCGCACCGCAAGCGCATGGTAGGTGGATTTTATGCGTATGAAAATGCCGAAGAATCCAAAGACCTCGGTGCGCTGTGCTCAGGTAAATCGGATGCGCGCGGCATGGTGCTATGCGACATCGAACTGGCAGATGCCGGCAATGTGGAGATTTTTGCCAAAGCCAAGGACGGCAAGGGCAACCCCGCGCAGGCGCGCACTTCGGTATGGGTAACGCGCCAGGGTGAAATCTGGTTTGACGGCGAAAACCAGGACAGGATAGATATCCTGCCGGAGAAAAAGCGTTATCAGGCCGGTGAAACCGCCAAGTTCCAGGTCAGGATGCCTTTCCGCTATGCGACCGCGCTGGTGGCGGTGGAACGCGAAGGCATCATTGATACGATGGTAGTGCAACTGAACGGACAAGACCCGACGATCAGCCTGCCGATCAAGGCTAGCTACGGGCCGAATGTATTTGTTTCTGTGCTGGCGGTGCGCGGGCGCATGCGCGAGGTGCCATGGTATTCGTTCTTTACGTGGGGTTGGAAAGAACCACTGAACTGGTGGCATGAGTTCCGCGAGTACCAGGAGCCGACCGCATTGGTGGATTTGTCCAAGCCTGCGTATAAATACGGCATTGCCGAAATTGCCGTCGGTATAGAGGGCAACCAGTTGGGCGTTACCGTGTCCAGCGACAAGACCAGCTATCCTATACGCTCCACCGCCAAGGTCAGCGTGCAGGTGCTGCTGCCGGGCGGTAAGCCCGCTGCCGGCGCCGAAGTGGCGCTGGCTGCTGTGGATGAAGCTCTACTGGAACTACAGCCGAATAACAGCTGGGACTTGCTGACAGCGATGCTGCAAAGGCGCAGTTATGGCGTAGAGACAGCCACCGCGCAGATGCAGGTGATAGGCAAGCGCCATTACGGGCGCAAGGCAGTGGCGGCGGGTGGCGGCGGCGGAAAGTCGCCGACAAGGGAACTGTTCGACACCTTGCTGCTGTGGAAGCCCAACGTGGTGCTGGATGCCAACGGCAGGGCGCAGCTGGATGTGCCGCTGAACGATGCACTGACCAGCTTCAAGATTGTCGCCGTAGCGCAGAGCGGTGAATCGCTGTTCGGTACCGGATCGGTCAGCATCCGTTCGACGCAGGATCTGCAACTGATCTCTGGCCTGCCGCCGCTGGTGCGCGAAGGCGATAAATTCACTGCAATGATGACAGTCCGCAATACGACGGCACGCGCGATGCAGGTCGGCATTACGGCCAGCGTGGCCGGACTCGGATCTGAGCTGCCGCCACAAAACCTGAGCATTCCGGCGGGTGAATCGCGTGAAGTCAACTGGAGCGTGGCGGCGCCGGTATCGGCCAATGGGGACACCCAGCAACTCGCCTGGGAAGTGAAAGCGCAGGAGCAGGGTGGACAAGCCGTCAAAGACGCTCTCAAGTTCAGCCAGCGCGTCGTCCCTGCAGTGCCGGTGACGGTGCAGCAGGCTACGCTGTTCCAGCTGGACAAGGCCGCATCAATGGCGGTGGCGCAACCGGCAGATAGTTTGCCGGGCCGTGGCGGCCTCGCCATCTCGATGATGCCTAGCCTGAGCGGTCCTAGTGAAGGCCTGAGAAGGTTCTTTGCCGACTATCCGTATTCCTGCCTGGAACAAAAGACGTCGAAGGCGATAGGG
>JAYSKH010000211.1:0-16734 GCA_043726505.1 Undibacterium sp.
CCTGTTCAACCTGCCCCAGCACTATTCACTGGACATGGCCCAGCTGGACGCTGCCTACAGGGAAGTCCAGGCGACGGTACATCCGGACAAGTTCGTGCAGGCCGGCGATGCTGAAAAACGGGTGGCAATGCAATGGGCAACCCGCGCCAACGAAGCCTATCAGACGCTGAAAAAGCCGCTGAAACGCGCCAGTTATTTGTGTGAACTGAACGGCGTGGATTTGCAGTCAGAATCCAATACATCCATGCCTGCAGCCTTCCTGATGCAGCAAATGGAATGGCGTGAGGCTTTCGACGATGCGCGGCATGCAGAAGACGGCGCGGCACTGGAAACGCTGGAAACACAAGTACGCGCTGCACTGAAAACCCAGTTGGAAGCAGCAGGCCAAGCGCTGGATGCCGGCGACTTCACCCAAGCGGCGCAGATCGTGCGCACATGCATGTTTCTGGAAAAATTTATTGCGGACATAGCCGCGTATGCGGATTAACAGCCCACGCGACTCTATACAGCATATGTCGTTCGCAATCACCTGCACTATTCAATATCAATAAAAAATAACGATGGCACTTCTACAGATTTCAGAACCGGGCATGTCCACCGCGCCGCACCAGCACAGGCTGGCCGTAGGCATAGACCTGGGCACGACCAATTCGCTGGTGGCAACTGTGCGCAACAGCATTCCCGAGGTGCTGAACGACGAAGACGGCCGACCGTTGCTGCCATCCGTTGTCCGCTATCTGCCGAACGGCCATGCGCACATAGGCTACAAGGCGCAGGCCGCACAGACAACCGACCCCAAGAATACTGTGGTATCCGCCAAGCGCTTCATGGGCCGCGGGCTGAAAGACATCGCCTACGCAGAAAATCTGCCCTACGATTTTCATGATGCGCCCGGCATGGTGCAGATAAAGACTGTCGCCGGTCTGAAAAGCCCAGTAGAAATTTCCGCGCAAATACTGGCCACTCTGCGCCAGCAGGCTGAAGACGCATTAGGCGACGACCTCGTCGGTGCGGTTATCACCGTGCCGGCCTATTTTGACGATGCGCAGCGGCAAGCCACCAAGGATGCGGCCAAGCTGGCCGGCCTGAACGTTCTGCGCCTGCTGAACGAACCTACTGCTGCCGCAATCGCCTACGGCCTGGATAACGGCTCGGAAGGCATCTATGTCGTCTATGACCTGGGGGGCGGCACGTTTGACGTGTCCATCCTCAAAATGAGCAAGGGCGTGTTTGAAGTCCAGGCCACCGGCGGCGATTCCGCGCTGGGTGGCGACGATTTTGACCACCGGCTGTTTTGCTGGATACTGCAGCAGGCGCACCTGTCGCCGCTGTCGGATGAAGATACCGCTCTACTAATGGTTAAGGCGCGCGAAGCCAAGGAAACCCTGTCCACCAAAGCTTCCACCCATTTCGATGCGGTGCTGGGCTCCGGCGAGGAAGTCCATCTCGTTATCGAAGCTTCCGTATTTGTTGAAATTACGCAGCACCTCGTTGCTAAAACGATTACCCCATCCAAAAAAGCGTTGCGCGATGCCGGCCTGTCCATAGACGACGTGGACGGCGTAGTGCTGGTTGGCGGCGCTACCCGCATGCCGCATGTACGCAAGGCTGTCGGTGATTTTTTCCAGACCGTGCCGCTGGCCAATATCGACCCCGACAAAGTCGTCGCACTGGGCGCCGCAATACAGGCCAACCTGCTGGCCGGCAACCGCGCACCGGGCGATGACTGGCTGCTGCTGGATGTGATTCCACTGTCGCTGGGTGTAGAAACCATGGGCGGACTGGCGGAAAAAGTCATCCCCCGCAATTCGACAATACCTTGCGCGCGCGCGCAGGAATTCACGACCTTCAAGGATGGCCAGACTGCGCTGGCAATCCATGTGGTGCAAGGCGAGCGCGAGCTTGTCAGCGACTGCCGCTCACTGGCCAAATTTGAATTGCGCGGCATTCCGCCAATGGCGGCTGGCGCAGCGCGCATCCGCATTACCTATCAGGTGGATGCAGACGGCCTGCTGTCGGTTTCGGCCCGCGAACTGCGCTCCGGCGTGGAGGCGTCGATCGCCGTCAAGCCGTCGTATGGCCTGGGCGATGATGAAGTAGCACGCATGCTGCAGGATTCCTTCAAGTCCGCCGAAGGCGACATGGTGCAACGCGCGCTGAAAGAAGAGCAGGTAGAAGCCGAACGCATATTACTGGCCACGCAGTCGGCGCTGGATGCAGACAGTGGCTTGTTGTCCGAAGCCGAGCGCACCAGCATTGCAGAACTGATGCAGCAAGTAAAAGCCACATCCGGCGGTAATGATCATCAGGCGCTGAAGTCTGCCATTGAAGCACTGGCCAACGGCACTGAAGAATTCGCGGCGCGCCGCATGGACCAGAGCGTACGAACTGCGCTGGCGGGAAAACGGCTGGACGATATTGCCTGACCTGCGGCCTGGAAGCGAAGCCTGATACTGCAGCAGCTTGCCGGTTAGCCGGCAGCCATCCTGAAATTTGAATCGAGAAGAGAATGCCTCAAATCATCGTACTGCCCCACCCTATGCTGTGCCCGGAAGGCACAGTCATCGACGCGCCTAAAGGCAAGTCCTTATGCGAAGCTTTGCTGGAAAGCGATGTTGAAATCGAGCACGCGTGTGAGATGTCCTGCGCCTGCACTACCTGCCACGTCGTCATCCGCGAAGGCTTCAAGTCACTGAATGAATCCACCGACGATGAAGAAGATTTGCTGGATGCGGCCTGGGGCCTTGAGGCGACATCCCGGCTGTCTTGCCAGGCAATACTGGGGGACGAAGACATTACGATAGAAATTCCCAAATACACGATCAACCATGCCCGCGAAAATCATTAATATGATTTACGTGTAGCGCCATCCGCAGATGCAGGAGTTGCACTATGAAATGGACCGACACCGTACAAATTGCCGAAGCGCTGTACGATAAATTTCCTGATATTGATCCTTTGACCATACGCTTCACCGACCTGCACCAGTGGGTATGCGAGCTGGACGGCTTCAGCGATGATCCCCAGCGTTCCGGCGAGAAAATTCTGGAAGCAATACAGATGGCCTGGATAGACGAAGCAAAATAAGCATCGATTAGAGTCGTAATAAAGACTGAAAACAACACCCGCCTCTTTCCAGGCGGGTTTTGTCTTTTTAGGCGAAGCGCAACTTGCCGAAACGCAAAAAATCTTCTACTATTGGCAAGCTTGCCCGTGATGCAGAGAAGATAATACAAAAGGCCTATAAGTACAGATAAGTACACACAAGATATCGCACACAGTGCATATTGCGGGGGCCATGCAGATCGCATGTGGCATTGCGTTTGGAGTAGTTTTCAGTTCGCGGGGGAGTACGTCGGGCTGACCTTCTAAATTCGCTCATCAGAAAGTGATGCACAAGGATCTTGCAATGCAGTTTCGACATCTCTTATCTGCCATCCGCAGTCGTATCACCCTCAGGTCGGCGATCATCTCGGCGGTTTGCGTAGGTCTGATTTTCCCTTCAGCAATCCTGATTCCTTTTCATCTTCGCACGATAGAAAATGCGGCCAAGATACGCATGGCGGAAGATCATAAACGTCTGGCCGACATCCTCGCCGTTATCCTGAGCGAACCCTTGTGGCAGATCACACCTGAAATTGCCAACGTATCCAGCGAAGTTGTCTACTCTGATGAGCGCGTGGCCAAGATCGAAGTGATCACACTGCCCGATCACAAGAACTTCATTACCAACGACAAACGCATGGCCACGCAGACCGGCCCCTTCATGACCTTGTCGCATGAAATCAAACACGGCGAGCAAGTCATCGGCGAAGTTAAACTGACGATGGCGGAAGACCTGCTGCTGGAAAGCCTGCGCTCAGACCGCAACCGTTATGCCATTACCGCCGCGCTGTCACTGATCATGGCGATTGCCTTTATTCTGCTGGTGCTGCAGTGGCGGCTTGTGCAGCCTATCCGCGTGCTGATGAGCGAATCGGACCGCCTTGCCAACGGCGAACTGACCGAACCCATTTCACTGAACCGCGAAGACGAACTTGGCCACCTGGCGCTAAGCCTGGAAGCAACACGGCAGGCGCTGCAGCGGTCATTCTCCGACCTGGAAGTGAAGAACCAGCAGCTGCTGGAATACTCAGGCACGCTGGAATCCAAGGTCAAGCTGCGCACGCAGGAACTGGAAAACGCCAATCTGAATCTGGAATCGGCGCTGGCCAACGTCAACAGTGCGCAAAACGAACTAGCACGCGTGGAACGTATGGCAGCGCTGGGCTCTATGGTGGCCGGTGTTGCGCATGAGCTGAACACACCGCTGGGCAACTGCCTGCTGGTGGCCAGCACGCTGGAAGAAGAAACCAAGAACCTGCTGAACCTGCTGGAACAAGGTGCGATGCGCCGCTCAGATTTGAGCCGCTACGCCGCCACCGCTGCCGAGTCGACCAAGCTGCTGCTGCGCGGCTTGCAGCAATCGGCAAGACTGGTGGGCGACTTTAAACAGGTAGCGGTGGACCAGTCCAGCGCACAACGCCGCCAGTTCACGCTGCTGGTGATGCTGCAGGAACTGGCTGCCCTGCTCCACTCCAGCTTGCGCAAAACGCCGTTCACACTGGAACTGGATATTCCGGCCAACATAGAACTCGACAGCTATCCAGGTCCGCTGGGCCAGGTATTTACCAATCTGGTCAATAATGCGGTTGCGCACGGCCTTGACGGCCGCAGCGAAGGCCATATGCGGTGCTTCGCGCAGCAACAGGGCGACCACGTATTGATTGTGTTTGAAGACAACGGCAAAGGCATTCCGTCCGAAATCATCAACCGCATTTTCGAGCCCTTCTTCACGACCAAGTTCGGCCAGGGCGGCAGCGGCCTGGGCCTCAGCATTACCTTCAACATCATCAGCAATGTGCTTGGCGGCGAAATCCGCGTGTCCAGTGTTATAGGCCAGGGATCACGTTTTGAAATCAGTATTCCACTGATTGCACCCGGCAGCACTGAGTCCAATAATCCTCTGCTGAACCACTAGTTATCTGCTGGAGGCACATACGCCCTCAGCAGATAAGTCTCAAGCTATCTACACAGCCATAGGCGCAGTAATCGCCGCATGGTGTTCATAATGCTCCAGCACAAAGTCGGAAGGCTCAATCTTCTCCAGCCATTCCGGCTCGTATTTACCGGTAACTGCGTAGTCAGGAACGCGGTCAGAGATCTTCAGCGTAGGCAACGCCAGGGGCTCGCGCTGAACCTGCTCCTTCAACATATCCAGGTGGTTTTCATAGATATGCGCATCGCCGATAAAGTAGCTAAACCATTTTGGCTTATAGCCGGTCAGACGTGCTACCAGATGCAGCAGCGCGGCGCCTTCTGCCATATTAAAGGGCGCACCAAGGCCGATGTCATTGCTGCGCACGTACAGGCACATCGACAGCTCTTTGGTTCCCGGGTCGGGGATGAACTGGTATAGCAGATGGCAGGCCGGTAGTGCTACCGCATCCAGATCGGCGCAATTCCAGCCGTGGAATAATATGCGGCGGCTGCCCGGATTATTGATAATCGTATCCAGACATTCCCTGATCTGGTCGACCGCCTTGTACAGCAATACTTTGTTGGTGCCATCTTCCTGCAGCTCCGACACCACGCGGAAGCCATGATCCTGCGCGGCGGCGATCTGGTCTACCTGTGCTGCGTCGATCAGCTTGTAGGCTGGCCATTGCCGCCACTGAACGCCGTATACCGGCCCCAGGTCGTCCAGGCCTTCACGGAAAGGATTGGCGAGCCATTCCTTGTTTTCGTTGGCGTTCTGGTCCCAGACCTTGCAACCGAGCGCCCGAAAATCCGCGGCGCTGCGTGATGCGCGCAAAAAGCCCAGCAGTTCGCCCAGCACCGACTTGAATGCCAGCTTTTTCGTGGTTACCGCAGGAAACCCCCGGGCAAGGTCAAAGCGCATCATGGCGCCAGGAATCCGTATGGTCCTGATACCGGTCCTGTTTTCCTGCCAGCTGCCGGTTTCAATAATGGTTTTTACTAAGTCGAGATACTGTTTCATTTTTTCTGGATAAGTTAGTGAGGCAGATTGCGCCGCCAGCAAATAAACTTTAAATAGGCACTTTTATGATGCCCGATTTTGATGGCGGCGGGCGTTGACGCTATTTTAACTGACTCGCCTATCCGCTGATTATTTTCTGCGGAACTGGCGTGGCCCTTGAAACCCTGAATACAGCAGGCAGATTTGAGTTCATGCGAATAATGCAAAATTTATTATAGTTTTCCTAAAGCAAGCCGATATAGAAAAGGTAACGAATGCAGGCACCGCAGAGCGTGCTTATGTCGTTACGTCAGCTTAATCAGCCTTAGCGGCCTCAACAGGACAAATCATGACAAGTGCGGTGTCATTTAACCCCAGTGCAGCGAATCACGTTAGCCAGAATATTTTCGCGGCTAATTCTGCCGACCTGAAAAAATCTGCCCTGCCCGCTTCCTATAGTGAGTATAGCGAGTCCGTCAACGCGTCGGCCAGCACCAAGGTAACGATCGCCAGCAAGAATGACCCGATGCCGCTGGTTTATAAATCGGCAATCAATGCGATTAACGAAGCGCTGAAGTCCGGTTCAGGCACCGATGCCCTGCAAAAAGCAGCCGGAGGCGACAACTCACCAGAAGGCACGGCGGACCGCATAGTGTCCATGGCGACCGGCTTTCTGGGCGAATACCAGAAACAGCATCCGGATGAAGATTCCGCCACTGCGCTGAACAACTTCATGGGTGAAATACGCAGCGGCTTTGAGAAGGGTTTTGCAGAGGCAGGCAAGATATTGATGAGCCTAGGCACGATGAATGACAAAATCACCGCCAGCCTGCACAAAACGCATGATCTGGTCACCAAGGGTTTTGACGATTTCGAATCTGCGCAAAAGGCAGCAATCGCCGCAGGCAAGGCTGCAGACGCAACTGATGGATCCGCGCCGCCGGACTCCGCATCCACAGGGTCATCCACCAGCGCATCCACGCAGGACCAGTCTCAGCAAAAGCAGGCTGATGCATTAACGGCCTGAGCGCGGGCAAAGTCCAGTGCGGGCCAAACAGAAACTGGCCCGCGATGGTAATTAATTGGCAATTCGCCACCGCACGGGCCTGTGTCTTTAAAGCGACATCCTGTGCAAATTTTTGCGGTCGTATATGTTGAAATTCAGGCATCGGAATACGCATCCCGGACGATCTGCTTCCGCACAAAACCCGATTAATTCGGACACCCGCAACGCCATGTTCCGCAAGCGGGCACGCGAGTTGCGATTAGCCGAATAATCTCTTGCCACGTGTTGGCAAACCTTGCCACTTTGTGCATTTAAAACAAGTTCGCAGTTTGCAAAGTGCTCCCGGAGATTGCAGATTGGCAAGCTCCGCCCTGTTATAATGACAGCATAGATAGCTTGTCAAAATCGACAGGGACAACGAACGGAAATGGACGCCGGCGATTTATCTGGACGGGTTGCATTTGCCACCTATACTCCAGTTAACTGGAGCACATCCAGGGATTTCCATCCCGCCTCTACGTCGTTTTACCGATCAAACGCAAGCCTGATTCGATTTTTGAATACAAGTTAAAGAATTTGCAATCACGGATTATTAGGGCGTCCAGCAAGCTACTGCCTCTCACTGCTTACGCGAAGCGTTTTGCTCCTGCATCTGGTAGCCAGTCTGTCGCCATATTGTAAAACCAGGCAAATCTGCTAGTCCGGAGCTTTGCCGGGCATTAGTATCTTTTTCGTCACCACTATGTCATCACTCATTATTATTGTCGCAACAGATAGCAATATGGGCATTGGTATCAACAATGCCCTGCCATGGAAGCTGTCCGAGGATATGGCGCATTTCAAGAGCACCACGACCGGTCACGCAGTGATCATGGGCAGGAAAACTTTTGACTCCATCGGCAGGGCTTTGCCCAACCGGCGCAATATCGTCGTATCCCGCAATCGCGACTGGCATCATGATGGTGTGGAATGTGTGCATTCGCTGGATGAGGCAGTAAAGCTGATCGCCGGTACAGATGCGTTTGTTATCGGCGGCACACAGATATACGAGCAAGCGCTGCCGCTGGCGGACAAGCTGGTGGTCACTGAGATTCATCGCCGCTTCCAGTGCGACGCGTTTTTCCCCGCGATTTCTGCGCAGGAATGGACAGAAACAGCCAGGGACGCGCGCCGTTCAGAAGCAAACGATTTTACCTACGCATTTGTAACGTATAACAAAAACAGAGGAACTCATGTCTGAATCAGGCTTCCACGTACACGGCCCGCACGACCATGAACTGGAACATGCGGCGCATGGCAATGATGATTTTGCCAGCAGAATAGCCGTCATGACGGCCATCATGGCAACGGTAGGCGCCTTGTTCGGCTACCAGGGCGGCGCCACGCAGAATGATGCTGGTATGTTCAAGAACGACGCTGCAATCCGGAAAACTGAGGCGTCCGACCAGTGGAACTATTATCAGTCCAAGTCCAACAAGCAGAATTTGGCGGAACTAGCGCTGACACTGCCTGGCGTTAATCCGGATAAATACAAAGCCGATATAGAACGCTACAAGACTGAAAAAGAAGACATCAAGAAAAAAGCGGAAGCGCTGGAAGCCGAAGCAACGGAATTTGAACATAAATCGGAAGCCGCACTGCACCAGCACCACCGCTGGGCGCAAGCGATGACTGCCGTTCAGATTGCGATTTCTCTTGCTGCAATCACTTTGTTGACCAAGAAAAAATGGCTGCAATATGGCTCATACGGCGTGGCTGGCCTGGGAGTAGTTTTGGCCGGACTGGCCTGGCTGCACATCTGACAGGATAGGCAAGAGGTATAAGAATGAAAAAAATACTCTGTTTTGCTGTAATAGGCGCGGCATTATCCGGCGCGCTGCCTGCTTTTGCCCAGAGCGAAGAATTTGCGCAGCTTGCACCGTCCGGCGCTGCCGGCAAGGATGTCAATTTCTCCTTGGGTGCGGCACTGCTGTCGCTGCCCCGCTACACAGGTTCCGACCAGCGCAGGCTGGCTGAGTATCCTTTGTTTGATGCACAGTGGAAGAACGGCGCGTTTGTCAGCCTGGTTTCGGGCCTTGGATATAATTTATCCAAAGACCCGACGATCCAGTACGGCCTGCGCGTGACGGTGGAACCTTCGCGCGATGAATCAAGGTCCGGCCGCCTGCATGGGCTGGGCGATGTTGATGCGGCACTGGAGCCCGGCGTATTTTTCAATTACGTACCCAGCGCAAACTATGCACTGGTGTCGTCGCTGCGTTACGGCTCTGGCGTCGACCGCAATGGCTTGCAGCTGAGCCTGGGCGGTCGGTACACGACGGCATTGAATAATAAACATCGCCTGTCGGCCACGCTGGATGCCAGCTGGGCCAATTCCAACTACCAGCAATCCTACTTTGGTGTGACGGCCACACAGGCCGCCGCCAGCGGCTATGCCCAATTTACGCCGTCGTCCGGCATTACCGATATCCGGCTGGGTGCAAACTGGAACTGGAGCATCGATTCCAAGTGGTCGCTGATTACCGGCGCATCCGTCAAGCATCTGGTGGGAGACTCCGCCCGGAGCCCGTTCGTGGATCAGAAAAACCCGGTTTCCGTGTTTTCCGCGGCAAGCTACAGCTTCTAAAGCGGCCGGAACGCCTCTGTTTCCGGCCTAAACAAGGCCTCGAGGCCGCGCGATACGGCCTCGCTGTATGACCGGACCATGAAATTTTTGCGCTGAGGGCGGATTTGGGATTTTTTTTTACATCTCCGCCCCCATATCTGAGAAAATTCGGTCTTTGAATTTTTCGGCGCGCAAGCGGTTGCTATAACCGGCCTTCTTATTGATACCGGTTAACTTGCCCAGGCGTCTCCCTTTCCCGTTCTTTGGAGACCTCCATGAAATTCCGCTTCCCTATCGTCATCATTGACGAAGACTTCCGCTCAGAAAATACTTCCGGCCTCGGTATCCGCGCACTTGCCGATGCCATGGAAAAAGAAGGCATGGAAGTACTGGGTGTCACCAGCTACGGCGACCTGTCGCAGTTTGCGCAGCAGCAGTCGCGCGCGTCGGCCTTCATCCTGTCCATCGACGATGAAGAGTTCGGCGGCGGCACCGATGAAGAGACCGACTACGCACTGAAATCGCTGCGCGCCTTCGTTGAAGAAATCCGCTACAAAAACTCCGACATTCCTATCTACCTGTACGGTGAAACCCGCACGTCGCGCCATATCCCCAACGATATCCTGCGCGAACTGCACGGCTTCATCCACATGTTTGAAGATACGCCGGAGTTTGTCGCACGCCACATCATCCGCGAAGCCAAGTCCTATCTGGATGGCCTGGCGCCGCCGTTTTTCCGCGCGCTGGTACATTACGCGAATGACGGCTCCTATTCATGGCACTGCCCCGGTCACTCCGGCGGTGTCGCTTTCCTGAAATCGCCTATCGGCCAGATGTTCCACCAGTTTTTTGGCGAGAACATGCTGCGCGCCGACGTCTGCAACGCGGTGGAAGAACTAGGCCAGCTGCTGGACCATACCGGCCCGGTAGCCGCGTCTGAACGCAATGCAGCGCGCATCTTCAATGCCGACCACTGCTACTTCGTCACCAACGGCACGTCCACATCCAACAAGATGGTGTGGCATTCCACCGTTGCGCCCGGCGATATTGTTGTGGTGGACCGTAATTGCCATAAGTCGATTTTGCATTCCATCATCATGTGCGGCGCCATTCCGGTATTCCTGATGCCGACCCGAAACCACCTCGGCATCATCGGTCCTATTCCTCTGGAAGAGTTCACGATGGAAAGCATACGCAAGAAGATTGAAGCCAATCCTTTTGCGCGCAATGCCAAGAACAAGAAGCCGCGCATCCTGACCATCACGCAGTCCACCTACGACGGCGTGGTCTACAACGTGGAAACGCTGAAAGACATGCTGGATGGCGAGATCGACACGCTGCACTTTGACGAAGCATGGTTGCCGCACGCGACTTTCCATGACTTCTACAAGGATATGCACGCCATCGGCAAGGACAGGCCGCGCGCCAAGAAATCGATGGTTTTCTCGACCCAGTCCACGCACAAGCTGCTCGCCGGTATCTCGCAGGCTTCACAGATACTGGTACGCGAATCTGAAACCGTGCAACTGGATAAGGACCGCTTTAACGAAGCTTACCTGATGCATACATCCACATCGCCGCAATACGCCATCATCGCCTCCTGCGACATCGCAGCGGCAATGATGGAAGCGCCGGGCGGTACTGCGCTGGTGGAAGAGTCTATCCTGGAAGCGCTGGATTTCCGCCGCGCGATGCGCAAGATAGATCAGGAGTGGGGCAAGGACTGGTGGTTCCAGGTATGGGGCCCGGACACCTTTGCAGAAGACGGCATCGGTTCGCGTGAAGACTGGGTGATCCGCGCTGAGGATGACTGGCACGGTTTCGGCAAGCTGGCGCCGAACTTCAACATGCTGGATCCGATCAAGGCCACCATCATCACGCCTGGCCTGTCGCTGGAAGGGCATTTCGGCGACACAGGCATCCCTGCGTCCATCGTGACCAAATACCTGGCGGAACATGGCGTTATCGTTGAAAAAGCCGGCCTGTATTCGTTCT
Organism: Undibacterium sp.; assembly: GCA_043726505.1. Lineage (GTDB taxonomy): Bacteria > Pseudomonadota > Gammaproteobacteria > Burkholderiales > Burkholderiaceae_D > Undibacterium. The sequence goes on from JAYSKH010000211.1 coordinate 11,626, forward strand.
TCATCATGTTCACCATCGGCATCACCAAGGGCCGCTGGAACACGCTGCTGACAGCGCTGCAGCAGTTCAAGGACGACTACGACAAGAACCAGCCTATGTGGCGTATCCTGCCGGAATTCGCGGCGGCAAATCCCCGCTACGAAGGCGTTGGCCTGAAAGATCTGTGCCAGGGCATCCACCAGGCTTACAAGGCCAATGACGTTGCACGCCTGACGACAGAGATGTACCTGTCCGACATGCAGCCGGCGATGAAGCCTTCGGATGCCTTCTCGAAAATGGCGCATAAGGAGATCGAGCGCGTATCGATCGATGAACTGGAAGGCCGCGTCACGTCTATCCTGCTGACGCCCTACCCTCCGGGCATTCCTTTGCTGATCCCGGGCGAGCGTTTCAACAAGACGATCGTGGACTATCTGAAATTTGTGCGTAATTTCAATGAGCAGTTCCCTGGTTTTGAAACCGATTGCCACGGCCTGGTCAGAAAAGAAGTGGACGGCAAGCGCGGCTACTATGTAGATTGCGTCAAGGTCGGTGCTGAAGCAGTGGACTGAAATGTAGACTGAACACTGCGTATCAAGTGGTTGCTCCTCCCGGCCTGGTGTCGCGGACGAATGCAGAATCAGCAAAAAGGGCGCCTCGTTTATCCAGGCGCCCTTTTTTCATGTTCGGTAATAGCAACATTGTGCCCTTTCCCGCTCTGCTTCCTGCCATTTCATATCCTTTAGGCATTGTTTCAATATACTATATAGCCCATATGCATGCTGGTCCTGCAATACTTTCAAAGCCCCCTTTACCAGCAAGGTAAAGTGGTTAAAAAAATAGAATACTCAGGTTATAGATGGAAGAAACTTCAGCATTAACCGCGATCAAACCGAGCGACATCGGTGTTGGCAAACCTTTGCCATGGCCGGTGTATGACGTGCATGGCAACCTGATGTTCGAATCGGGCATGGTCATAGAAAACCAGCACCAGCTGGAACGCCTGGTCATCAGCGCCTATTGCATGGATTCGCTGTGGAATACCGTACCCAGCAAAGCGCCCGAAGTATTGCCGGTTCCCGAACAGAAGGAAGAAGAAGCGCGGGACCAGATGATCGATCTGGACAGCGTGCGCTGGAGCGTTGGTGAAAAGCTTTTCCTGCAGATGCAGGACAATGCGGCCACCCGGTTCACGGTAAAGATGATCGGTTTCCTGAAAAGCAAATCCATCATAGTATCTGCGCCGACGAGTGACGGTGGAGCCCCCCGCATTCGCGAGGGCCAGGTGTTCATCGTGCGCGCCTTCACCGGCAAGACCGCCTATGCGTTTACCTGCTCGGCGTTGAAGTCAGTCTTTTTTCCTTACCCCTACCTGCACCTGTCGTATCCGACTCAGGTGCGTAGCACCGTGATCCGCCAAGGTGCCCGCGCCACGGTAAAAATCATTGCGTCTGTCTCGATAGGCAGCGAGGAACAAACTGCCGCAGCGCTGTTGAATGACCTCAGCACTGGCGGCGCCTCCGGCGTTATCAAGAAAATCATCGGTGAGAAAGGCGACACCGGTACCATCAAGTTCAAGGTAAAGGCAGCCGGCAATGACGAGATTCTTACCCTCAATATTGTGCTGCGCTCGATAGAGCAGATGGAAAACGGAGAAGGCCACCGCTACGGCTTCCAGTTTTCCGACCTCGATACACAATCCAGGCTGATACTGTCTGCGTTTGTGCACCAGACGCTGGTGGAAGCAGATTAACATCCGAATAGCGCCTGAATAATATCGCAATGCCAATAGCGGAGACATCACGCCGCACGATAGTGTTTGTATAAAGTTTGTAGTCTCCGCATTTCCGCACTGCCGCGCACTACCATTCTGATGCCCCACTGTGCGTTCAGCGCAACACCTTGTGCGGCATCTACCGCGACAAATTTTTATTTCCAGCCTCCCTCCGCCCTACGCTGTCTTCCTCTGTTGTGGCATGTCTGCAAGGCCTTCACAGCCCATTACATTTGGTCAACCGAGTTACGTAAAGTAACACTTATTGTTTCGCCCAAATAATTTAAGAATGTTACTTTGCGTTACTCATTCAACCCCATATGGGCGGGAACAGATCATGTTGAAATCAGCTATGCGGACTACGCTGGCGGCGATACTTGTTTTATTGCTTGCATCCTGTGGCGGGGGCAGTGGCAGTTCATCCGGCAACTCGTCCGGCAGCGCGAATCCTGGCAACCCTACCGGCACGACGCCTCCCACCACTGGCGGCAGCGATCCCGCTAGCGCCCCGCCACCCACCTCCGCCCGGGCATCCCGCTTCCTGGAACAAGCCAGCTTCGGCTCCACCAGCACGGACATTGCCACGGTAAGCTCCAGCGGCTATTCCGCGTGGATCGATGCGCAGTTCGCCAAGCCGCAAAAGCTGCACCGCAGCTATATGGACAGCATCAGCGCCACGCTCACCACCGGCCAGTCTCTGAACCAGAATAATTTTTTCGAGTCCTTCTGGCAGCAGGCAGTGACGGGCGACGATCAATTGCGCCAGCGGATTGCCTTTGCGCTGTCGCAGATCTTCGTTGTCTCCTTCCAGGACAGCACGGTGGCCAATTTTCCGCGTGGCGTTGCCTCTTACTATGACATGCTGGGCGCTAATGCCTTTGGCAACTTCCGCGATCTGCTGCAGGCTGTCACGCTGCATCCGATGATGGGCATCTACCTGACTTCGATGCGTAACCAGAAAGAATCTGGCACCCGCATCCCCGACCAGAACTATGCGCGCGAAGTCATGCAACTGTGCACGATAGGCCTGTATCAGCTGAATCAGGACGGCAGCGTCAAGATGGCCAATGGCAAAGCCATGGAGACCTATACCAACGACGACATCAGCGGCTTATCCAAAGTCTTTACCGGCTGGAGCTGGGCCGGCCCGGACAAGAGCGATACACGCTTTTTCGGCGGCACTCCAGATGCTGACCGCGACTGGAAGCCGATGCAGAGCTATCCGAAATACCATTCAACTTCCGTCAAATCTTTTCTCGGCGCTACCGTACCGGCACAGGGCTCGGCTGATCCTGAGGGCAGCCTGAAGGTAGCAATGGACACGCTGTTCAACCATCCCAACGTCGGCCCTTTCATCGGCAAGCAGCTGATACAACGGCTGGTGATCAGCAATCCCAGCCCGCAGTACGTAAGCCGCGTGGCAGCTGTATTTGCCAATAACGGCCAGGGTGTGCGCGGCGACATGAAGGCCGTTATCAAGGCCGTGCTGATGGATAGCGAAGCCAGGGACGACTCCACCTTGTCCAGCCCGAATGCCGGCAAGCTGCGTGAACCAGTCATCCGGCTGGCAAACTGGATGCGTGCCTTCAATGTCAAATCTACGTCGGCACGCTTCCTGATGGGCAGCCTGGATGATCCATTGACGGCATTGGGCCAGACGCCGATGCGCTCGTCTTCTGTATTCAATTTTTACCGGCCGGGTTATGTGCCGCCCAACTCCGGCATCGCTGCGGCCGGGCTGGTTGCGCCAGAGATGCAAATCACCGGTGAGACCACTGTCGTCGGCTACCTGAACTTTATGCGCGATGTGATCCCCAACGGAACAGGTTCTTCCCGCGACATCAAGCCGGACTACACCGCAGAACTGGCGCTGGCCACAACGCCGGATCAGCTAGTGGACAGAGTCAGCCTGCTGATGACGGCCAGCCAGATGTCGGCTACCTTGCGCAACCAGATCATCGCCGCGGTTACTTCGGTCGCCATCCCTTCCGGCACCGGAACCAATGTCGATACGGCCAAAAAGAATCGGGTCAGTCTCGCCATTTTCCTGACCATGGCATCGCCTGAATACCTCGCCCAGAAATAAGCGGAGAACATCATGTCCACCAAACCCAATGCATCCCGCCGCGAATTTCTGCGCATGGCATCCGCACTCTCCGTTGCCGGCACGGCGGCGCCCTTTGCACTGAACCTTGCCACAATGGGATCGGCTGCGGCACAGACGGCCCCCGGCGACTACAAGGCGCTGGTCTGCCTGTTCCTGTTCGGCGCCAACGACCATGCCAATACCGTGCTGGCCACAGACAGCAGCTCGTGGAGCCAGTACACCAGCGTAAGGACAACGACCGATACCGGCTCCATTGCACTGCCGGCGGTGGGCGCACAGGGCGGCGTCATCCCCATCGTGCCGAAAACAGTACAGGCAGGCCGCAGCTTTGCACTCCACCCCAATATGACCGAGATGAAAGCGCTGTTCGACAAAGGCCGTGCTGCCGTTGTCAGCAATGTAGGTCCATTGATTGTTCCCACTACATTGGCGCAATACAAGGCCGCCAGCGTGCCGCTGCCGCCCAAACTGTTTTCGCATAACGACCAGCAATCGCTGTGGCAGGCGTATGCGCCGGAAGGCGCGGCCTATGGCTGGGGCGGCCGCATGGGCGACCTGATGGCGGCCAACAATACCAACAGCATTTTTACTGCCATCTCCACGGCAGGCAATGCCGTGTTCCTGGCCGGGAAATCGGTCAATCAGTACCAGGTCAGCGCATCTGGAGCGGTGCCGATAGGCGGCCTGACTGGCAGCCTGTTCGGTTCCGGCAGCGCGGCAGGCAGCTTCCGCTCTATCATCACCGGCGATACGTCCAACCTGTTCCAGAAGGAATACGCTGCAGTCACCAACCGTTCCATCAATGCGCAAAGCCTGCTGAGCCCGGCAATGGCGGCTGCAGGCACCGGCGGAGTGCCAAATCCCACGCAATATACGAATCCCAATACCGGCGCGCTGGCCAACAATGCACTTGCCACGCAGCTGCAGACAGTAGCCAGGATCATCGCCGGCCGCAGCGCACTGGGCGCCAAGCGCCAGGTGTTCTTCGTTAGCCTCGGCGGCTTCGATACGCATGATTTCCAGAAAACCGCGCAGGCAGATCTGCTGGCAAGGCTGTCGCACGCTGTCTCCTATTTCGACGGCATCATGAGCAATCTGCAGGGCGCCGATTTAAGCAACCAGGTGACCTTGTTCACTGCTTCTGATTTCGGCCGCACTTTTACCAGTAACGGCGATGGCACAGACCACGGCTGGGGCTCGCATCATTTTGTTGTGGGTGGCGCTGTCAAGGGCGGCAATATCTACGGCG
>JAYSKH010000212.1:0-23703 GCA_043726505.1 Undibacterium sp.
AATGCCGTAAGTAACGATTTCCGGCTTGGTGCGCTGTATGCCATGCTGGCGTACGCGGTCTATCAGGTCGTCTTCTATGCAGCCGCCCGAGACTGAGCCTATTACCTGGCCATCTTCGCAAATGCCCAGCGTGGCGCCTTCCGGCCGTGGGCTGGAGCCCCAGGTCCTGATGACGGTCACCAGCTCGCATTTGAGACCGGCGCTGAGCCACTGGTCGCAGGTTTTGAGCACTTCCAGATCGATACTATCCATGAACTTCCAATATAGAAACAGCCATGCACTTCATGCAGAATATGCGATGAAGTACATATATAACTACATATATTAACCCGAGCTACGCTTTGCTGCAAAAGCCGGGCTAACCCGGCAGCCCGGCTTTTGCAGCTACGCTCAGGCTGCGGCGATTTTCTCTGGAGTCAGCGGCAAACTCCTGATCCGTTTGCCAGTGGCGGCAAACAGCGCATTTGCCACCGCAGGGCCTATCAACGCCGTCGCAGGCTCACCGATACCACCCGGTTTTTCCGTGCTCTTGATCAGCGTGACATTGATCTTCGGCGTCTCATTCATCCGCAGCACAGGATAATTGTTGAAATTGGTCTGCTGTACGCGGCCATTTTCCAGTGTGACCTCGTCAAACAGCGCCGCGGAAAGCCCAAAGACGATGCTGGACTGTATCTGCGCATCAACTGTGTCAGGATTAACCATGAGACCGAGGTCAGCCACAACAGTCACCTTGTGCACGCGGATTTCGTTGTCCTTGTTGATCGAAATCTCCGCAACCTGCGCCATATACGTGTCGTAGCCTTCCATCAGCGCAATACCCAGCTTATGCCCCGCAGGCAAAGGCTTGCCCCAGCCTGCCTTGTCGGCAGCCTGTTTCAGCACATTGGCAAAGCGCGGCTGCTTGGTCAGCAACTCCATGCGGTAGGTATACGGGTCCTTGCCAGCAGCATTGGCGAGCTCGTCGATGAAGCTTTCATTGGGGAACGCGTTCAATGCGTGGCTGACCGAACGCCAGTAGCCGACGCGCAAACCGGCATCATGGATGTACATGTCCTGCGTCATATTCGGTATGTCGTAAGGCACAACCGAGGCTTCCGCCATGAACGGATCCAGCGTTTCCTTCGGCAGGCCGAAGGCGCGCTGTGTGATCGACTGCGAGGTCAGTTCAAACTTCAACGCGGTTGGTTTGCCGTTGGCATCCAGCCCTGCTGCCAGGCGGTTGACCGCCATTGGCCGGTAAAAGTCATGCGTAGTGTCGTCCTCGCGGGTCCACAACAGTTTGACCGGCTTGCCCACCGCCTTGGAAATTTGCGCTGCCTGCACGATGAAATCCAACTCCAGACGGCGGCCGAATCCGCCGCCCAGGAAGGTAGTTTTCAATGTGATGTCCTCCGGCTTGATGCCAAGTGCGGCGGCTACCGCACCCTGCGCACCTTGCTGGAACTGCGTAGGGCCGATCAGCAGGATTTTGCCGTCGCGGTAGTCGGCGGTGAAGTTCATGGGCTCCAGTGTTGCGTGCGCGAGCAAAGGCGATACGTACTCCGCCTGCAGGCTCTTGGCCGAACCCTTGATGGCCGCATCGACGTCGCCGCCTGTGGTCTTGATGTTGATCTTTTTCTCGTGGTTGCGGGCATCACGGATATCGGCCAGCATGCTGGCGTTGCTTATTTTTGCAACGCTACCCTCATCCCACTGCACTGTCATTGTTTCGCGTGCTGTCTTGGCGCGCCAGTAGCTGTTGGCAACCACGGCAACGCCGTCCGGTATTTGCACCACGTCAATGACGCCTGGCATACTGCGCGCCTTGGTGGCATCAAAACTCTTGACGGTGCCGCCGATGACCGGGCATTGCTCCAGTGACGCGTACACCATGCCAGGTACTTTCACGTCTATGCCGAATTCCGCCGTGCCATTGACTTTTCTTGGCGTATCCAGCCGCTTGGTGGCCTTGCCGACGATCTTGAAGTCTTTCGGGTCGCGCAATACGATGCTCTTGGCATCAGGGATAGGCAGTTTGGAGGCGGCTTCGGCCAGTTCACCATAAGTCGCATGCTTGCCGCCCGGCCCTTTGACCACGCCATTTTCGGCCGTCAGCTTGGCGGCGTCCACACCCCACTTTTGCGACGCGGCAGACACCAGCATCATCCTGACCTGGGCGCCGCCTATGCGCAGCTTTTCCCAGCCATCACGCACCGATGTAGAACCGCCGGTAATTTGCGCGCCGAGCAGCGAATTCACATACACGGCACCGGGTGGAGCGATATCCACCTTGATCTTGTGGATGTCCACATGCAGCTCTTCCGCGATCAGCATGGGCATGGACGTATACACGCCCTGCCCCATCTCCGAACGGGCGGAAATCAGTGTAATGGTATTGTCGTCGGCAATATGCACCCAGGCGTTGGGCGTATACAGCGTGCCGGCTGCCAGCGCTTCTCCCATGGTGCCGGGCAAGCCTATACCCATCATCAGGCCGCCGCCGGCCATGGCGGATACTTTAAGGAAATCGCGTCTTGTCGTTGTCATCGCATTCCCCTTAAGCCGCTCTGGCGTTTTTTTGCATTTCGGCTGCTGCTGACTTGATCGCAGCCCGAATACGGTTATAGGTGCCGCAACGGCAGATGTTGCCGCTCATTGCGTTGTCGATATCGGTATCCGACGGATTCTTGTTGGTCGCCAGCAGCGCTGCGGCGCTCATCAGTTGGCCGGACTGACAGTAGCCGCATTGCGGTACGTCGTAGGCAATCCAGGCCTTTTGCAATGGATGGGAATTATCTTTGGATAGTGACTCTATGGTCGCCACCTTTTTGCCTGCGACCGCCGATACCGGGGTCTGGCAGGAACGAATAGGCTGGCCATCCAGATGCACGGTGCAGGCACCGCACAATGCTGCACCGCAACCGAACTTGGTGCCGGTCATGCCAATTTCATCGCGGATCACCCACAGCAATGGGGTATCGGGCTCCGACGTAGCAGATACCGGTTTGCCATTCAGATTGAAACCTGTCGCCATTTTTATCTCCCTGGTAGTTGGAACAGCTTTTTTAATGTGCCAATTTGGAACACTTTGATGTGTCCGGCACGACATCAATTAATAAATTGCAATTGCCATGCCAATCACATTCCATGGAGTCAACAAGGGCATAACCATCTTGCGCACAGTTTGAGCAACGGCCCACGTGCGCCAAACCTGAACAGGTGTTACATTAGGCAAAAGTCATTAAATAAAAAGATATTCCCTTTCTGCGGAGTCCAGGAATGCGCCAAGCAATAGAGCCAGGCAATAGCAGCGTGCACGCCACGCCGCCTTCCCCCAGCAAATCCAGCATCATTTCCGCCGGCACCCATCCCGATCTGCTACAGGAGTCGCGCCAGCGATCCGCCGCTTTTGGCCTAGATGCGCACGCTGCGCCTGATTTCACCGCCCTTAGCCATCAGGAGCTGAGTCTGGCGATTGAACAGAACCGCTCTCTGCATTCGTATGCGCTGCCGGTAATGGAAACCCTGTACGAGCAAATCTGCGATACGCACAGCATGGTGGTGCTGACCGACGCCAAGGGGCACATCCTGCATGCGTTTGGCGACAATGATTTTTTGCAAAAGGCGGAGCAGGTAGCGATACAGCCCGGCGTCAACTGGGCGGAAAGCAGCAAGGGCACGAATGCAATCGGCACCGCGCTGGCCGAGCAGGCGCCTGTGCTGATCCATGGCAGCGACCACTATCTGAAGGCCAATCATTTCCTGACCTGCTCTGCCGCACCAATATTTGACCACCAGGGCCATGTCGTCGGCGTACTTGACGTGACCGGCGATTACCGCAGCTACCATAAGCACACGATGGCGCTAGTACGCATGTCGGCGCAGATGATAGAAAACCAGTTATTCTCGGCGGCCTTCGAAGATGCCATTACCCTCCACTTCCATAGCCGGCCTGAATTCATTGGCACGCTGATGGAAGGCATTGCGTCTTTTACACCTGGTGGGCGCTTCCTGTCGGCCAACCGCAGCGCGCTGTTCCAGCTAGGCCTGCCGCTGACAGCCTTGCAATCACATACGTTCAGTTCGTTGTTTGGCCTGCCGGTATCGGCGCTGTTAGACCACTACCGGGCCGCGACTTCACCGTTCCTCAGTCTGACAGTGCCTGGCGGCGTGCGGGTGTCGGCACGTGCAGAGTTGAAGTTGAGCCAGCGTTTTGCAGCGTATTCACCGTCGGCACGATCGACGCAATCGGTTCTTGCCCGGCCTGCCTCTGCAACGGCAAAACCACAGACATCGTCCGGGCTGACAGCCCTCAAGACAGGTGACGCCGTACTGGGTTCGCTGATCGACAAGGTAAGCAAAGTGCTGGGGCGCGACATTCCTATACTGATCACCGGCGAAACCGGCTCCGGCAAGGAGTTGCTGGCGCAGGCCATCCATCAGGATTCTCCGCGCTCAAGCGGGCCTTTTGTCGCTGTCAATTGCGCATCGATACCGGAAACGCTGATTGAATCCGAACTTTTTGGGTATGAAGACGGCGCCTTTACCGGCGCGCGAAAAAAAGGCAATACGGGAAAAATATTACAGGCGCATGGCGGCACGCTGTTCCTGGACGAGATCGGGGACATGCCGCTGAACATGCAGGCACGCCTACTAAGGGTACTGCAGGAAAGAACAGTGACGCCGCTGGGCAGCAATAAGTCAGTGCCGGTTGATATCACCGTCATCTGCGCGACCCACCGCAACCTGCGCGAGCTGATAGGTAAGAACGCCTTCCGTGATGACTTATATTACCGGCTGAACGGCCTGGTGCTAAAGCTGCCCCCGCTGCGCGAGCGCAGCGACATCGCCGCGCTGGTCCGCAAGATGCTGGCAGAACCGGCAAATGCCGGCTTTACGGTGGCATCTGACGTGATGCAGCTATTCCAGCAGCACGCATGGCCGGGCAATCTGCGGCAGCTGGATAATCTGCTGCGCACCGCCGTCATCATGGCCGATGACACGCATGAGATCCGATATGAGCACCTACCGGAAGATTTCCTGGAAGAAGCCGGCGCATTAACTGCCAGCCCCGCCCAAGCGGCCAGGGCTGCGGCGGCGGAAACGCCTGCGCAGCTAGCCCCTACGGGCAAGCTGCAAGACCTGGAACTGAATGCGATACAACGAGCGCTGCAGGAGCATGGCGGCAACGTGTCTGCGGCGGCGCGCTCGCTGGGCGTATCGCGCAATACGGTCTACCGCAAATCACAGCAGCAGCCACAACAGAGCTAGCCGGGAACGGGCGTAAAACGCTGCACCAGACGCCCGTCCACTTCTACCATTTCAAAAAACACGCTTTTCGGCCGCGTCCATATGCTGCCGTTGTGGGATTTGTAAACAATGACGGGGCTCAGGTCTGATTCTTGAATAGCTTCGCATACCAATTCATACATGCCGCCTTTGTAATGACGGAAGCGCTGGACTGGGACGTGCTGCGGAACGGCCGGCAACGCCGCCTGCGCAGGCGCAGATTTGCTTGCAGCCGCCCTGATTAAGGGTTGCTTTTGCAGGAAGGCCTTAACCTTGGCAGCGGTCAGCTTGTTGACCTGCTCCAACAGACGCGGGTCCACCGGCGTAATGCCGTAACGCTCGCCCAGATGCTCGTTAATATGCAGCAGCACGGCAGACGCGACCTCGGCATCTGCCTCCGCCCTGTGCGCCTGGCCCCTGAAGCGTATGCCCAGCGACGACGCCAGCGGCCCCAACGAGTAGCTGTCCAGCCCTGGAAAGACCCTGCGCGACAGTTTGACCGAGCAGATCAGTCCGTCATGCGCGGGCGCCAGTCCCAGCCGGCTGCTTTCAGCCAGCAGAAATTTTTCATCAAAACTGGCATTGTGCGCTGCCAGCGTGGCGTCGCCGATAAACTCGACCAGCGCCGGCATCACCTCGGATACCGGCGGCGCCTTGTTGACCATGGATTGCGTAATACCTGTCAGCTGGGTAATGAAAGAAGGAATACGTACATTGCAGTTGATCAGCGACACATACCTGTCCACCACCTCGCCGCCGACGATGCGCAGCGCCGCCACCTCGGTGACGCGGCCGCCCTGGTCTGGGCTCATGCCGGAGGTTTCAAAGTCGATCATTACTACGGGTTTTTCAAACATTTGGGCTTTCGTGTTGCAAAGGCATGGGCACTGACGTGAACAAAGGCGTGAATTATGCAGGCAATATCGAACCTAAATCAAATCCGGCTGTCAGAAAGACATCAGAAACAAGCTCTGCGGACAAATTTATGCCGTTGGACATGGTGGTTTGCCGTGCATGCTTGCTGTATGCTTAGGAAGGCGGCTTACCCTGCCTTCCACAGTCGCAACACCGACACCGCAATGCCGCTTTATCCAAGCGTCCACGAACTGAAATACCGCCGTAAAAATGAAAACAACATTGCTAGACAAATTCAGGCTTCCTTCCAACGATCTGTTGCGCGACCTTGTATACCGCCGCCTATGGACTTCCATCCTGATCAGCTCCTTCGGCGCGCAGGTGACGATGCTGGCGCTGCCGCTGACGGCAGCGGTGTTGCTGCATGCCAGCCCTACACAGATGGGTCTGCTGATCTTCATGGAAACCCTGCCGTTTGTGCTGCTGTCGCTGCCCTCCGGCGTGCTGCTGGACCGCGTGCGCAAGCTCCCGGTGTACATCATTGGAGAAAGCTCGATCTCGGTCGCTGTCGCCAGCGTACCGCTGGCGGCCTGGATGGGCTGGCTCAGCATGGGATGGCTGTATTTTGTGGGCTTCATCATTGGCATGGTCAATACCACCGCCGGTAGCGCCGCGCAGATCGTGCTGACGCAGATCGTGCCGCGCAACCGGCTGGTTGAAGCACATGCCAAGAATGCGCTTGCCACCTCCGGCTCGGAAATCGCCGGCCCTGCTGCCGCCGGTGCGCTGATCAAGCTGCTGGGCGCGCCGCTGGCGCTGCTGGCCGACGCGATTCTGCTGCTGACGTCGGCCACGATATTGCGTGGAATCGACGTCAAAGAAGTGCGCCCGGTACGGGAAGACGCGCATTTCTGGCGCGACCTGAAGGCCGGCATACGTTTTGTGCGCAGCAAGCCGCTGCTGCTGACGCTGGCGGCCACCGTCGGCGGCTGGCAGCTGTGCTATAACGCCGCGCTGGTCGTACAGATATTGTTTGCCACACGCGTTCTGGGCCTCAGCGAACAGGCGGTTGGGTTTTGTTATATGGGCATGGGCCTGGGCAGCATTCTCGCCAGCATATTCGGCAACCGTATCAGCCGCAGGCTGGGGCCCGGTCCCTGTCTGGTCACGGGTATTGCGGTGTGCGGAACCGGCTGGCTGACTCTGGCACTGGCACCCGCCAGCACAGTGGGCGTGTTTGCGTTTGCCTTCATGCTGATGTGCTTCAGCACCGGCGGCGTACTGATCTTCATCAACTTCCTGGCGCTGCGCCAGGCGGTAACGCCCGAACCGCTGCTGGGCCGCATGACCAGCACGATGCGCTGGCTGATCCTGATCCCGGCCGGCCCTGGGGCGCTGCTAGGCGGCTGGGTGGGCGAGCATATCGGCTTGCGTTATTCCCTCGGTTTTGCCGGCCTGTCGGCAATGCTGCTGGCCGTAGTCGCCTGGCGTAATCCGGTGATACGCGCCACCACCGTACTGCCGCAGATAGAGCAGCATGAGGAAATGCTGGGCGCATAAGCCAGGGGCCTGGCTGCCGTGTGTGCAAATCTGCACACCGGCGCCCACTTTTCTTCGCCAAAATCACGTTTTTACTGATACAAAATGAGGCAATTTGAGCGTATTGCGCGTTGCAACACGTTCAACAGTCTTATAGCATTGCGCAGCGCCAGTAAAAAGCCGCATAATGCACGACTAAAATTGCAGGGGCTCCTTGAGAGTGGAGTTTTTGTGATTTTGCAGCGCCCCATTCAAGGCCAGATGGGCACATGATGCCCGCCAGCCTGCTTTTGCCTACACAATAAGGTTTATAAATGTCAAAAGAAACGTCTTCATTGTCAACGCCGGCCGTTCGACCGTACATCCCGGCCTCGGCGCAAATCCCTGAGCTAAGCTTCCGGGCGCTCCTGATGGGCGTCATCCTGGGCATGATCTTCGGCGCTTCGTCGCTGTATCTGGTGCTGAAGGTCGGCCTGACCGTCAGCGCGTCCATTCCGGTTGCCGTGATCGCCATTACGCTATTCCGTCTGTTTAACAAGATGGGCGGTAAAGATTCCACGATCCTGGAAAACAGCATTACGCAAACGGCAGGTTCTGCAGGCGAATCGCTGGCTTTTGGCCTGGGCGTAACAATGCCGGCCATCCTGATCCTGGGTTTTGATCTGGAAATCTCACGTGTGATGCTGGTCGGCGTGCTCGGTGGCCTGCTAGGTATCCTGATGATGATCCCGATGCGCCGCACGATGATCGTCGAACAGCATAATGAACTCAAATTCCCGGAAGGCACAGCCTGCGCCGCGGTATTGATGGCAGCCGCCACGCCAGCTTCGCGCGAAGCAGCCGGCGAAACTGCCCAGCCCGGCGTACAGGATGATGCCGGCAAACGTGCCGCCATCATCTTCGGCGGTTTTGGCATAGGTTTGCTGTACAAAATATTCAACGTCGCCTTCAAGGGTTGGAAGGACACGCCGGAAGTCGCTTTTGGCGCACCATTAACCGGCGGCTCCCTCGGCGCAGAAGTATCGCCTGAGTTGCTGGGTGTGGGTTACATCATTGGCCCGCGCATTGCATCGGTCATGGCGGCCGGCGGCGTCATGTCTTATCTGCTGCTGATCCCGATGATCAAGTTCTTCGGCGATGCATTGAGCGTGCCTGTCAGCCCTGGCACAAAATTAATCCACGACATGGCGCCGCATGACATCCGCAGTGCGTACATCCTTTATATAGGCGCGGGCGCAGTTGCCGCCGGTGGCTTAGTCAGCCTGGTTCGTGCGATGCCCACCATCTGGCGCAGCCTGTCCGCCGGCCTGGCTGGCATGGGCAAAGGCGCTGCCGCCACCATCAGTGCACCGCTGCGCACTGATCAGGACATCCCGATGAAATGGGTCGTCATTGGCTGCCTGGCAATCATTGCCGTAATCACACTGGCAACGCCGCTGCACATGAATTTGCTGGGCGCGCTGCTGATCCTGGTATTCGGCTTCCTGTTTGCAACCGTTTCTTCCCGCCTGACCGGTGAAATTGGCTCGTCATCCAATCCTATTTCCGGTATGACGGTCGCCACGCTGCTGTTCACCTGCCTTATCTTCCTGATCATGGGCTGGACCGGCGGCCAGTATTACGTCACTGCGCTGTCAGTCGGCGCTATCGTATGTATCGCTTCCAGCAATGCCGGTACGACATCGCAAGATTTGAAGACCGGCTACTTGGTCGGCTCTACACCTAAATACCAGCAGTACGCCATTCTGGCCGGCGCTCTGTCTTCTGCGCTGATCCTGGGCCCTATCCTGCTGAAACTGAATGATGCCGGCACCGTCTATGTACCTGCAGCACAGATTGCTCCAAACCTGAGCACCGACGTATCCAAGCTGACTGAAACCGGCCAGTTGCAAGGCCCGCAGGCTGAACAGGATAAAGGCACGTATAAAGTCTGGCAAAAACTGGATACCGTCGGCGGTCCCGCAGGCAAATACTTTGTCGACAATGCTGGCAAGGTCGCCTACCTGGTGGATCCAGGCATTAACGGCGCTTACAACAAGCGCCCTGACGGCAGCGAAGTCAAAAAATACGATGCGCCTAAAGCCGTGCTGATGTCTTACATCATCAAGGGCATCCTGGACCGTCAGTTGCCATGGTCGCTGGTGTTGTTCGGCGTGATGATTGCGCTGGTGCTGGAAATGGCCGGTATCCCTTCGCTGGCATTTGCTGTCGGCGTCTATCTGCCGCTGTCTTCTTCTGCCCCGCTGTTCGTCGGCGGCATGATACGCTGGTTCGTTGACCGCCGTAACAACAAGCTGGAACACAACAAAAACCTGAACGAAGAAGAGAAACAGGCCGCAGGCGACCGTAGCTCTGGCGTACTGCTGGCGTCCGGCTATATCGCTGGCGGCGCACTGGCCGGTATCGTGATTGCATTCACCGCTGGCATCCTGACTAACTTCGATAAAGCAATCGGCGACTGGTCGACGAAGAGCAACCCATTCTTCGAAGGCCCGAGCTCGGATGCGCTGTCGCTGATTCCCTACGTGCTGATCATTGCGGCGCTGTATTGGGTAGCGCGCGAGAAAAAAACTGCATGAAAACTGCATGAAACCAGCGGCATGAATATGCCGCATCAGGTTTGAAGAAAAAAGGCTTAAACGCAAAAACGTTTAAGCCTTTTTTTATTGCCGCTATCCCATACCCCAAATTTAAGCTGCCTTGGCGCTACAAGCATAGCCGGCACGCAGCATCGCTGCCAGTTCCTCGATATAGCGCGTGTTGGACTTGACGCAATAGCCGCCGGAATATGGGTTCATGAAGCCATGCGACGTATTCTTGGCCACCTCTGCGCGGTGTCCTCTGGAGCCCAGTTCCGCCACCAGCGCGGCGGCATCGAACGCAGGTTCACGCTCAGCGAAGATCAGGCGCGCCGGGCAACGCGGCTTGAGGCTGGCGTAATCACGTATGCGCGAACCGTAAAACAGCGTCAGCTGTTGCAGCGAACCAAATTCCTCAGCCTCGCTACCCAGCCATAATGCAGACGCGCCGGCGCTGAAACCGATGGCGAACCGGATCTGTCCGACACTTTCCTGCAGCAGGCTGCGGAGTTTGCCGGCATAACCGGCTACGCCGCCCTGCGCGACAAAAGCATGGTAGGCTTTTTGTTCTGAATGAAAAGCGCCCGTGTTATCTTCAAACGGAGAAACCAGTTGGCATTTTCCGCCCAGGCTTCTCGCCAGGCTATTTACTGCAGGTGTGATGCCAAATACGTCTGTTGCGATGAGAACGGTCATGATCAATCTTGCTGAAGCTAAATCTTGGTGAAGCTGAGCCTGGAGATGTATTGAACATCCAGGCTAAAAGTCGAAACTGAAAGTCCGGCAGAATTCAGCGAAGCGCGGAGACTACCGGATATGACGGCTGATTTCAAGCATTTCATCCGTATTTGATCCAATACTGCATCCAGTGCGATGCACCTCATCTTGTTCAGGGAACCTAAAACAAAATCCAGCCTCGAAGCAAAGCAGGCTATTGTTCAGAAAAATCAAAAACCAATAAAGGAAGACATGAGCCACACTTTCACACAAAGTATTACCGGCGCAAGCCGCCTGCTCGCCATTGGCGCTTTGCTGGCGCTTCCCGGTTTTGCTTATGCAGATGGATTGTCCGACCTGAAAACCGCACTGGCACGCTATCAGGCACAAACACCGCTCAAAGCTAGCCTGGAACTCAAAACCTGGAGCAAACATGGCGAGGGTAAGGAGCTTGACGAAACCAATGGACTCGCCAGCGTCACTGTGGAAGAAAACGTTCGCGGCTCACAGGTGTCATATAGCCGCGACGTGCTGAACCGTATGGAAGCCGAAGCAAAAGCGGGCGCGAAAGACGAGAAAGCCAAAACACCGACGATTACCGCGCTGAAAGAGCTTAGTATCAGCGAGCTGCGGGGCATGAGCAATGCCGCCGGTGCACTGCTTCTTTCTCTGGAAAAGCTGAATTTTAAAAGCGAACGTGCGGAAACCTGGAACGGCAAGCCCGCTAGAGTGCTGACGTTTGAGGCCAGCCTTGAGAATCAGCAGGCAAGAGACAAAAAGTATGTAAGGAAACTCGAAGGCACAACCGAGATATGGATTGCGGCCGATGGTACGCCGCTGGCCGACCGCTCCCGGCTCAACATTTCCGGCCGCGCGCTGCTCGTCATCAGTTTTGAAATGGTCAATAACGAAGATCATGTCTACAGCCTCGTGGGCGACCGGCTTGTGGTGTTGCGCAAGGAAATCTACACCAAGGGATCGGGAGCCGGAGAAAAAGGCGAAGGCCGCATCATCAAGACCTTGCAGTTGCAGTCCTGAAATGAAAACAGCCGCCCGAAATCAGGCGGCTGTTCTTCGTAGTCAAGCTAGTTTGAGCTAGCTTAAGCGGCTGCTTAGCGCTTGAAGCGGGCTTCCGCCACTTCATCTGCGACCACGCTGGTGGAGCGGCCTTCGCGGTCGGCACGGGTAAATACCTCGGCAAGCGTATCGCCGATTTCACGCACATGCGCTTCCACATCAGCTTGCGGCTTGTTCAGGTATTCGTAGCATACCTTGATGATGCCGCCGGCATTGATGACGAAATCCGGCGCGTACAGCACGCCTTTCTGGCGCAGCATGTCGCCGATGTCGGCAGTCGCCAGCTGGTTGTTGGCGGCGCCTGCAACGATCTTGACCTTCAGGCGGGACAGCGTGTCCGGATTCAGCGTTGCACCTAAGGCGCATGGCGCATAGATGTCGGCCTGCACGTCGTAGATCGCACTGGTGGAAACAATTTCCGCGCCCAGTTCTGTTCTTGCGCGTTCCAGTGCCGCTTCATCAATGTCGGCAACAATCAGTTTGGCGCCGGCAGCATGCAGGCGGCGTGCGTAGTCGTAACCGACGTGGCCCAGGCCTTGCAATGCGACGACGAGGCCTTCCATTGAATCACGCTTCAACTGGTGTTTGACGGCAGCCTGGGCGCCAACGAAGCAGCCAAGTGCGGTAAAGGGGGATGGATCTCCACTATCGCCCAAACCGGCGACATAACCGGTTTTGGTGGCAACGTGGGCCATGTCGGATGGGCTGGTGCCTACGTCTTCTGCCGTGATGTAACGGCCGCCCAGGCGCTCCAGCGCCTCGCCCAGCGCTTCAAACAGTGCCGGTGTCTTGTCTGTTTTCGGGTTGCCAATGATAACGCTCTTGCCGCCGCCTATCGGCAGGCCGGCTACGGCGTTTTTGTAGGTCATGCCGCGCGACAGGCGCAGCACGTCGTTGACTGCCAGCGCTTCGGACGCGTAATTCCACATACGGCAACCACCCATCGCAGGGCCAAGGTTGGTATTGTGGACGGCAATGATGCCTTTCAGTCCGGATTTTGCTTCGGAGACGAATACCACTTGCTCGTGGTTGTCAAAATTGAGTTCATTAAAGATGAAAGCGGTCATGCTTATGGCTCCGCGCGGAGATGTCATCGAGCCTGATCAGGCCGCCGACGTTTACCGCAGTAATTAGGGTTAATAGTTAAAATCAGATACAACATTGACCAGCCCGGCGGCAGGGTGTTGCCGGCAGGCGATACGGGTGGCGATTTTGTCGCGCACCGGAGTATACCTAATATGCACCGCCCGGAGAAGAGCCATCGGCTCTTACTGAATCCTCCCGTCAGCATGTTTCCGTGCAAAATCATTCATGTTTTATTTCCGTTTTATTTCCGTTGCGCAAACTTGGCGATAGAACCACTTGTCAATCCACGCAAATACCTTCAAAATCATGATGCGCCGTCCACAAAAAGCACTTCAAGTGCACCCGGCGTGAAGTAAAAATAATAAATCCCCCACTAATGTTGTATATCGGAGCGGGCCAGTTGACATTGTGTCATGGCCTCACGGATACTTTCGCCCTTGCGGTTGAACTTCTTTTACTTTTACCGCTCCAATCACCCTTATTACATTAGTGGAGATCACAAATGCTGCGCCAGACCCTGTTAGCTGTTGCCATTGCCCTATCCGTTGCCGCGTGCAGCAAAGGATCCGACAAGGATGGGAAAGGTGCTGATGCCAGCAACGCCGCAAAAGCCGCTTCCGCCACAACCGCCGACGTCGCCTTGCTGATCTCGCCCGAAGATCTGATTACTGTGCAAAATAATGCACTGTCTTCCGGTCCCGTCATCACCGGCTCCATCCAGCCGGAACGCCGCGCCGACCTGCGCGCCGAGGTATCTGCCGTCGTGCTGCAGGTACTGAAGGAGAACGGCGAAGCCGTCAAACGCGGCGACCTGCTGGTGCGCCTGGACGACACGTCGATACGCGATAGCCTGACCTCGGCCGAAGCCGCCGTGCGCGCTTCCGAACAGTCACTGGACCAGTCAGAACGCCAGTTCCAGCGTCTGAAAACGCTACGCGCGTCGGGCATGACCTCTACATCGCAACTGGAAGATGCGGAAATCCGCCGCAACAATGCGCAAAGCGATCTGGTGGGCGCCAAAGCCCGCTCCGCGCAGGCACGCCAGCAGTTGCAGCGCACCGAAGTACGTGCGCCGTTTGAAGGCATTATCAGTGAGCGCAAGGTATCCAACGGCGATACAGCGCAGATAGGCAAGGAACTGGTCAAGGTCATCGATCCGGACAGCATGCGCTTTGAGGGTTTTGTGTCCGCAGACAGGATCAGCAGCGTCAAGATCGGCCAGCCGGTTGATTTCAGGGTCAACGGTTACGGCCAGCAGTTGTTTACCGGCAAGGTCAAGCGGGTGGACCCGGCAGCCAATGCCACCACGCGTCAGGTGGAGGTGCTGGTCAATTTTGCCGACAACAACCGGCCCAAGGTTTCCGGCCTGTATGCCGAAGGCCGCATCGAGGCAGCAAGTGTTTCCACGCTGATGATTCCGGAAGCGGCGCTGGTGCGCAATGGCGACAAGCCCTTTGCATGGCGCGTGAAAGACGGTGTAGTCAATAAAGTTAACCTGGTGCTGGGCGAACGCGATCAGCGCCGTGGCGACTTTGTCGTACGCAGCGGCCTGGCAGATGGCGACAAGGTAGTGCGCAATCCGGTATCGACAATGAAAGACAAACAAAAAGTAACTTTGTCGCCATCGGCCACAGCTGCAACGGCTGCCGCAGCGACAGCAACGGCAGCGCCATCCAGCGGCGCCTCTTCAGGTTCAGCGGGGAAATAAGCCATGTTTCTATCCGATTTCAGTATTAAACGCCCCATTGCGATGATCGTCATCATCATCGCAATGATGTGCCTGGGCCTGCTGGCCCTGAAGAAACTGCGCGTCAACCAAAGTCCGGACGTGGATCTGCCGGTGCTGGTGGTCAGCGTACCCTACCCCGGCGCATCCCCGGAAACGGTGGAGCGGGAGATCATCAACCGCATCGAAAAATCATTGCAGAGCATTACCGGCGTGTACCAGATGAGCTCCACGGCCAGTGAGAGCAGCGCCAGGATCGTGTTGCAGTTCAACTTCAGCAAAAACATGATCGAGGCCTCCGACGAAGTCAGGAATGCCATCGCTTCAGTGCGCTACAAGCTGCCGACCGAGATGCGCGAGCCCATCCTGCAGAGGATAGATCCATCGGCCCAGCCCATCATGCAGCTGGCGCTGTCATCCAAAGCGCAGACGCATGCGGAAATCTCGCGTCTGGCAGAAGATGAATTGTCGGACAAATTCCGCGGCATAGACGGCGTGGCCACGGTAGACGTCGGCGGTTCATTGCGTCGCGAGCTGAGCGTGTTGCTGCGCGCGGAAAAACTGCGTGAATACAATGTGTCCATCAATGATGTAGTCAATGCACTGCGCAATCAGAACGCCACCGCGCCGGTAGGTAAAATCCGCGGTACGCTGGATGAGCAGAGCATACGTCTCGTTGGCCGCATAGAATCTCCGGCCGATTTTGAACAGATCGTCGTCAGGCGGCGCGGTGATGAGGTCATCCGTCTGGCGCAGGTTGCTACCACGGCAGACAGCTTTGCCGAATTGACCAGCTACAGCGTGCGCAACGGGCTGCCTAACGTCGGCCTGTCCATCACCCGCTCGCGCGACGCCAGTACCGTCACCGTTGCCAACAAGGTGCGCGACCTGGTGGCGGAAGTGAATAAAACGCTGCCAAAAGGCACGACGCTGGAAGTGACGCAGGATGGCGGCAAAGATGCGGAAAGCAGTCTGAACAATGTTATCGAATCACTGATGTTCGGTGCAGTGCTGACCATTTTTGTCGTGTACGTGTTCCTCAACTCTTGGCGCTCCACGCTGATTACCGCGATGAGCCTGCCGACTTCGGTCATCGCTGCCTTTATCGCGGTATGGCTGTGCGGTTTCACGCTGAACTTTATGACGCTGCTGGGGCTTTCGCTTGCCATCGGGGTGCTGATCGATGATGCGATTGTGGTCCGGGAGAACATCGTCCGGCACATGGAAATGGGCTCAGACCGGCGCACTGCCGCCAGCGCGGGCACCCGTGAAATTGGCCTGGCAGTGGCCTCGACGACTTTTTCGATTATCGCCGTATTCATACCCGTCGCTTTCATGCCTGGTGTTTCCGGTGAATGGTTCCGCCCGTTTGCATTGACCGTTGCCAGCTCCGTGCTGGTCAGCCTGTTCATCTCGTTCACGCTGGACCCGATGTTGTCCGCCTACTGGGGCGATCCGGTAGGCCACCATCTGGCGCCGAAGCGTGGCATCAGCTTGTGGCTGTCGCATTTCAATCACTGGTTTGACCATCAGGCAGACCGTTATGGCAACGTCATTGCATGGGCACTGCACCACCGCCGCTGGATGGCAATCATTGCCGGTTGCAGCCTTGTGTTTGCCATTGGTCTGCACGTTAAATTCGGCGGTTCCAGCTTCCTGCCGGTATCCGATTTCGGTACTATTGCCATCGATATCCGCACACCATCCAGCGCCAGCCTCGACTATGCGCGCCTGAAGGTGGAAAAAGCAGCAGAACTGGCCCGGACCCTGCCCGAGGCCGTTGCCACCAACAGCAACGTGACGCCTTCCGGCGGCCGCGTGTATGTGGACATAGGCAAGAGTACAAAACGCAAGCGCTCCGCAGTGCAAATTGCGGTGGACTTGCGCAAGCTGATGGCGCAGATGATAGGCGGCGAGTTTGTAGTACTGGATGATCTGAACAATGGCGCGCGCAAGCCTGTGCAGATTCAGTTTTACGGCCCGGATTCACGCCGCCTGATGGCCATTACCGGCGACTTCATGGAAAAGCTGAGCAAGGTACCAGGCGCGGTAGATGTAGGCCTGTCCGAACTGAACCCCAAGGATGAGTTGCAGATAGACCTGAACCGCGGCCTTGCCAATTCACTAGGTATCTCGGTCAATGATGCGGCACAGGCTTTGCGCGTGGCATTTGCCGGCGTGGAAGTTGGCGACTGGGTTGACCCTAACGGCGAATCGCGCGACGTTGCCGTGCGTCTGCATCCTGACGACCGGGTCAAACCTGAAAACATCGAACATCTGCCGATTGCCGTGGGCGGCAGCAATATGATGGTGCCGTTGGACCAGATTGCGACCATCACAATGGGCAAGGGTCCGGCGCAGATACAGCATATGGATGGCAAACGCATGATCGCGGTTTCCGCCAATGCACAGGGCCGCTCGCCCGGCGAGGTGACCACCGACGCGCTGGCCATTGCCAAGGCGATTGATTTTCCTAGCGGCTTCGGTATCCAGCTGGGCGGCGCGGCGCGCGACCAGAAGGAGTTGTTTACCGAGATGTTGATTGCGCTGGTGTCTGGCATCGGCCTGATGTACCTGATCCTGGTCATGCAGTTCGGCTCGTTTACGGCGCCTGTGGCGGTGATGCTGTCGCTGCCGCTGAGTCTGATCGGCGTGGTCGTTTCGCTACTGCTCACCAAGGGCACGCTGAACCTGATGAGCTTTATCGGCGTCATCATGCTGATGGGCCTGGTGGCGAAAAATGCGATCCTGCTGCTGGACTGCGCGCGCAAGCGCGAGGCCGAAGGTTATGACCGCGAAGATGCGTTAATGTATGCTGGCCGCATGCGCCTGCGCCCCATCCTGATGACGACCTTTGCGCTGATCGCCGGCATGATGCCGGTCGCCCTGGCGCTGGGCGAAGGCGGCGAATTCTACCGGCCGCTGGCGGTGGCGATCATCGGCGGCACGATCACTTCCACGATCCTGACTTTGCTGGTGGTGCCGACCTTCTACGACAGCATAGAAATCGCGCGTGATAGTGCGATTGCCAAGTTCAACCGGCGTGCAGAACGCTGGAACACGGTGTTTGCGTTTGTCACTACGTTTGTCGAAGCGCTGCTGACGCTGGTTCTGGCCCGCTTTATCTATCGGATGCTGAAATGGCTGGTAATGCTGGCGATAGGACGCACGCCCGGCAAGGCTGAGGCAACGGCAAAAGCGCATTAAATGCATGTAATGTGTGTTAGTAGCCTGGCCAAAAGGTAAAACCCTGAAAAAGGATCGCAAACCAGCGGTCCTTTTTCTTTATCCCTCTTTTCCTCAAATGAAAAACCTGCATTCTGTGTCATCATCATTATCATGACAGACATGAACAACATGACCGCTGATACCGCTCCTGAGCTGCCGCCCTACCCGGGCGTCCGGCCGCAGGACGTACTGCTGGTACGCACCGCCAATGACATGCAGCGTGCTTATGCGGCGCTTAGCGCGGCCGATGTGCTGGGTTTTGATACCGAATCCAAGCCGACGTTTTTAAAAGGCCAGGATTCCGGTGGCCCGCATCTGATACAGCTGGCGACCGATACAGCCGCCTTCCTGTTTCCAGTGCTGCGCGTGGCCGATCTTGCGCCCGTCAAGGCCATACTCGAGTCGACCGCTATCCAGAAAGTAGGCTTCGGCCTCAGCGAAGACCTGCGCCGCCTGCATTCCTCGCTAGACATACAGGCTGCCAACGTGCTGGACCTGTCGCGCGCCATGCGGGACGGAAAGCGCAACGACATGGGCGCAAAAACCGCCGTTGCCAAATACTTCGGCATGAAGCTGCAAAAATCGAAGAAAACCTCTACTTCCAACTGGGCCGCCGCAGAGTTGAGCGAGCGCCAGATCAAGTACGCGGCGGACGATGCACAGGTGGCGCTGCTGGTCTATCGAATGTGGCTAAAGCAGCAAAAACAGGCTACCCCGCGGGATTCCGCCGCAGCGGCGTAAAATTGTCTTTTTATCTATCGGCTTGACGTAAAAGTCAAGCCATGCAAACCACGCCAAAATCATGCTCTCTCATACGCGAAATCGCATTTTCGGTTAATCTCTCGTCCACTGAATATGCAGTACATAATTACAGGGAAAGCTTATGAATAGTCAATTGACCAGCCGCTTGGCACTATTGGCCTCTGATGAACATCGTCCATTGCTGGGCCAGGGTCTGCGGGGCATAGAAAGAGAGACTTTGCGCGTGACCGCCAGCGGCGATCTGGCAAAAACGCCGCACCCTGTTGCGCTGGGTTCCGCCCTGACCCATCCGCAGATCACAACGGATTATGCAGAAACCCTGATGGAGTTCATTACTCCTGCGGAATCCGATATCGCACTGACACTAAACAAGCTCGATACCATCCACCGCGTGGCCTACAGCAAACTGGGCGATGAAATGCTGTGGAGCGAATCCATGCCCTGCGCACTGCCGCCTGAACCGGAAATTGAGATCGCCTGGTATGGTAAATCCAATATAGGCATGCTCAAGCATGTGTACCGGCGCGGCCTGGCGCTGCGCTACGGCAAGGCTATGCAATGCATTGCGGGCATCCATTACAATTATTCCTTGTCCGAAAACCTGTGGAAAGTATTGCAGGCGAAGGAAGGCACAGCCGGTACGCCAAGACAATTCCAGTCGGAAAGCTATCTTGCGTTGATACGCAACTTCCGCCGCTACAGCTGGCTGCTGATGTATCTGTTCGGTGCTTCGCCTGTGCTGTCGCGCAGCTTCCTGCGCGGCCGCCAGCATCAGTTGCAGGAACTGTCCGAAGATACGCTGTACCTGCCCTATGCCACCAGCCTGCGCATGAGCGACCTGGGCTACCAGAACGACGCACAGTCCGGCCTGACGCCGCAGGAAAATAGTTTGGACGATTACATCACGCGCCTCAACAGCGCTGTCGCCAAACCGTATCCTCCCTACGAAAAATTCGGCACCAAGCGCGATGGTGAATGGATACAGATCAGTACAACGCTGCTGCAGATTGAAAATGAATATTATTCGACGATACGCCCCAAGCGCGTCATCAGCAGCGGTGAGCGCCCTATCCAGGCGCTGTGCGCACGTGGCGTGCAGTATGTGGAAATCCGTTGCCTGGATGTGAATCCGTTTGAGCCTGTGGGCATCAATCTGGAAACCTCGCGTTTCCTCGACGTGTTCCTGCTGTTCTGCGCGCTGGACGACAGCCCGGCCATCACGCCCGAGCAAGGCCAGGTATATGCGCAGAACTTCGGCACCGTCGTCAAGGAAGGCCGACGTCCAGGGCTGACGCTGCAACGCGATGGCCAGGAAATCACGTTGCAAGCCTGGGGCGAAGAACTGCTGCAACGCATGCAACCGATTGCCGAACTGATGGATGCGCCGGTAGGCGGCGACGTACACGCACTGGCCATGCATATCCAGGCAGAAAAACTGCAAGATCCTGAGCTGACGCCGTCGGCACGCGTGATGCGCGCGCTACAGGAACATGGCAACTCCTTCCTGCGCTTCGGCCTGCATCAGAGTGAGCAGCATGCGCGCTACTTCAAGGCCCATCCACCTACTGCCGAAGAAGAGGTCTACTTCAGCAACATGGCAAGCGAGTCGCTGGCGCAGCAGCAGTCCATAGAACAGGAAGACCAGGGTAGCTTCGATGATTTTGTCGCAGCGTATAAAGACAGCAAACTCTGCCAGTCCGCGACGATCTGAGCATAACGATGTAGTTTGCTACCCACCGTAAAAAAAGCCGCCTTTTAAAAAAAGAGCGGCTTTTTTGATCGTGGCGGCAGATTCTTACTTCGTCGGAAAAACTTTCTTCTGCTGCTGTTTGTTAAACCAGTCCTTCAGCATATTTTCTTCGTAATAAAAACTGTCGCTGGTATTGATGCCGATGCCGGACCTGAAATTGATGTCCTTCAGATCTTCCTTGCCGGCGACGACCTGCTGGTCTTGTGCATTATTCAGCACGTAGCTGAACGACATGCGCGGCCAGTCTATGTCCCTGACGATGCGGATATCCTGCCCGCCGGGACCGCGCCCGGGTCGCACATCTCCGGCCAGATCCACGTCGGTCACGTTAATCAGCAGCTTGTAGCCGTCCGGCAGTTGCCGCGCCAGCTTATCAAACACTTCGTCCAGGCCCTTAAATACCCGCGCCTCAAACCCGGCCTTGGTCTGGTTGCCTGGCCGTATATCGGTATAGCTATCGGGATTTTGCCAGGTAACCTTGGCCTCGCCAGCCAGGGCTGAGCCTGCCAGTAGAGCCGATGTTGCCACTAAGGCCGACGTTGCCAGCATTGCGCTGAGAATATATTTCTTCATCATATCCCGCCTAATCTAAAAAGATGTATCTGACCGTGCAGCATGCTGCGATGAACCGGTGTTGCAACCGGACAGAGATTTGTACCGTACGAAACACTACGCTAACACATATCGGTAATGCCGTTTTGGCTGCCACGAGTTCTATCCGGCAGGGTCGGCCCGCACAATATCAACAGGCGCAGTAAAGAATGCGCAGCCTGCAAGACAAAGGTATCATAGCGCTATACGGCAACATCCTTGTTGATGCTGGCTGCCATGCCCTTTATCTTCCGCCATGACCATGCTAAAAACTCCCGACCAGTTCCAGCTGCTGCTGCATCCGCAGGCGTCCGACGATCCTCTGTCCTTCATCTTCCGCGGCGATGAATTGCTGATACGCGCCTCCGACCTGAGCCTGCCGGATCTGCAGGTATGCAATAGCCTGAATATCGCTGAAAGCCATACCCATCCGCTAGGCTTGCTGAATCAGCGCTACTGCCGCACTGCGTGGGTAGCCAAAACTGCCGAGGCGCCGGAAGGCTATGCTTTTACCAAGCTGCGTCCGCTGTTCGGTGAAATGGATGAAGGTTTGCTGGGCCTTGCGGGCCGGGCTTTCCAGATTGCGGAGTGGGCGCGTTCGCACCAGTATTGCGGCACCTGCGCCACACCAATGGCCTTGGCGGCCGGCGAACGCTGCTACAAATGCCCGGCCTGCGGCATGGTTGCCTACCCGCGCATTTCGCCGGCAATGATGGTGCTGATTAAAAAAGGCGAGCACATCCTGCTAGCCAAGCATACGGCATCACCGACCACGCGCTATGTGCCGCTGGCGGGCTTTTTGGAAGCGGGCGAATCGATAGAAGAAGCGATACACCGCGAAGTGTTTGAAGAAGTTGGTCTGCGCGTGCGAAATCTGCAATACTTCGGCAGCCAGTCCTGGCCCTTCCCGCATTCGCTGATGATCGCGTTTACCGCTGAATATGTATCGGGCGATATCGTGCTGGACGAGAACGAAATCGCCGATGCGCAATGGTTCGGTCCCGGCAACCCGATTCCGGATTATCCGGTCGGCGTTTCGGTTTCCGGCGCGCTGGTGGACGCACATAGGCCCAAATAATTTTTTACTTCAGGAAACACGATGCAAGACCCAAAAATGACAGACTGCAAAGGCCAGACAGTAGCAGTCGGCGATATCGTTCGCATTGTTTCGCTGAGCAAGCAATTCATCAAGAGCTTCCCCGTGGATGAGCGCATCCTGATCGAATCGATGGTCGGCAATTTTTTCAAGCTGATTGACGTGGATGAATACGGCCAGCCCTGCGTCATCAAGGAATGGCACGATGAACAGGGCATGCTGCAGACGCATGTGATTGCGCTGGACCCAGAAGACATGGAAAAGGTTTGATCCGCCGCCTGCCCTTTCCTGGGCAGGCAAACCCGCTTGCCTGAAATATCCTCCCGTTTGTTGCTTTTTCTTTATTTTTTGTTGCCATGGACTAATTCCAAGGTAAGATATTGTGTTTTTGAAATTTTAAAAACATAATAAATGTTGATTTTCCTTGCTGGCAGGCATAAATCAGCGCCACATAAACGATAAAGAAAGACGGGGAAAAACCATGTTGACCAAATCAAAGCTTGCCTTGGCGCTGTCACTGGCCTTATCCATGTCGATGGCGGCGGCGCCTGCATCTTATGGCGCAAATCCTGCCGCAGACTCTGCTCCTGGAACAGCCAGCGCTGGCGAATCCGGCAAAAACATGACGCGGGAGCAGTTCGAGGCTTCTCTCAAATTCCAGCAAGGCAAGATCACGCTACCGAACAATATCGCAACGCTGAATTTGCCGCCCACTTTCCGCTACCTGCCGCCGGACGATGCGGAACGCGTGCTAGTGGATGCCTGGGGCAATCCGCCAGGCGCCAAAACGCTGGGCATGCTTTTCCCAAGCAATGTCAGTCCGGTGAGCCCCACCGGATGGGGTGTCATCATCACTTATAACGAAGACGGCCATGTCAAGGATAATGACGCAGACAGCATCAAATACGATGAACTGCTGAAGGACATGCAGGAATCCACGCTGGCTGGAAATGAAGAACGCAAAAAGCTGGGTTACGACGCGATGACGCTGGTAGGCTGGGCAGAGAGCCCCAGCTATGACAAGGCAAGCCACAAATTCTACTGGGCCAAGGAACTGGCGGTGGAAAAGGACAGCACGCATTCGCTGAACTACAACATCCGGGTATTGGGACGCAAAGGGGTGCTGGTGCTCAATGCCGTTGCCGGCATGGACCAGATAGGCGAAGTCAAAAAAGAAATGAAAGACGTCGTCGGCTTTACCGAATTCACGAAGGGCAACAGCTATAGCGATTTTGACGGGTCTACCGACAAGGTTGCCGAATACGGGCTGGCAGCGCTGGTGGCAGGCGGCGTCGCCGCCAAGCTTGGTTTTTTCGGCAAGCTACTGGCGCTGCTGCTGGTGGCCAAAAAACTGGTGCTGGTCGGCGTCGTGGCTATAGGCGGCGCCATCGCCAAGCTGTTTGGCCGCAAGAAAAAAGACACTGAC
>JAYSKH010000213.1:0-3207 GCA_043726505.1 Undibacterium sp.
ACCGGTCTGGAACACCACCAGCGGAAAGTGGGCATTTAACTTGCCGTCGATGACTTCATCGGCTGCCTGGATGGCGCCTTTGGCAACGTCGGCCGGCAATTCGCCCAGCTCCGCATTGGCCTGCGCCGCTGCTTTTTTGAGGATGCCGAGCGCACGTATCATCGGTGCCTGCCATTTAAAGCGGGCAATGCCGATAGGGAAATTTTGTATCGAGCGCTGCGTTTGCGCGCCCCAGTAGGCTTCGTTTGGCACCTCGACGGCGCCCATCGAGTCTGTTTCTGTACGGTGATTTGACATGGGAATTCCTTGTAACCAGCTATCCGTTTGAAGAATCCATACAATCGCGGACGCCGTCTCGGGAATAAGGGGCGCCGCCGGTCGCAATGGGTGGGAGGCTGGCAGGCCGACAAAACTAAGGGCAGCCTGAATCGGAGGCCATTGCCTATGCGAGCAATTGGATGGCTATGTTTGCAGAAGTTTCCTGCAAAACGTGATTATGCCCTAAGCCGCTACTTTCAGCGCAACCAGCTCAGCGGCCAGCGCCGACTTCAGGCTGCTTTCCAGGTCGGCCATGGTTTTCTTTTGTGCGTCGATGTCTGCCTGCATGGACTCGAAGCTGGCAATCTTGTCTTCCAGGCTGTCGGTTGCGACGTTGATGCGCTGGATCGACTGCATGCGGTTCTTCAACTGGCTCTTGTGTTCACGGATCTGCGCTTCCAGCGGCGCCATCACCACCTTTTGCCAGGCTTCCACATCGCGGTTGGCCTGCAAAAAGCTTTGCTTGACGCGCGACGCGATGGAATCGAAAAATTTCTGCATCAGAATCACCTGCGGCGTGGTCAGCATTGCCGCCGTCGTGAATTGCTTCTGGTACACCGCTTCTATCGCAGCGATTTCCTTGATGTACTTGTCCAGCGAGAACGGCATCGGCGCGGACAGCGCCAGCCCGTGTTCGGTAGAAAACTTGCGGTACATGATCGCCATCATTTCCGAGATCTCGTCGGTCTTTTTGTTGGATGTCACCAGGTTATGCCTGAGCTGCGCAAAAAACTGTTTGACTGCTTCGCGCAAGCCTATCGACAGCTTGCTCTTTTCCATCGCATCGCGTGACCTGCGTATTTCTTCGCGCAGGATATCCATGCCCAGGCTGGTATAGACCTCGGTGCACAGGCGGGTGAACACCGCGCGCGTGCCCTGCATCTTGATCAGGCTGGTATCGAATTCTTTTTTCTCGGCATCGATACGCTTCATCATATGGTCGATGACGCTCTTGTTCTTGCCGCGCAGGCTCTTCAGCTCCAGCATCTGCTCCACCACGCTGCGGCTGCGCGAAGACATCACCGCATGGTGCGCGCCGGTAATTTCACCGACATCCTTGCTCAGCTGCGAACGGATGATGTCCTGCTTGGCAGGAATTAACTCATGGGACAGCGCATTTTCCAGCGAAGGCAGGCGGCTCTTCGCCAGCAGTTCCGCATCCTTGTTGATCTTGGCTACCAGGCCTTTTTGCGCGGACACAGGAAATACCTGCTTTTCATCCAGCGCCAGCGTATGTGCAACAGTGCTGATCTGATGCGCGATCTGGCTCTCTATTTCTTCCGGCGTGCGCAGCTCGTCCCACATGCTGTCTATCTTGTTGAGCACCACCATGCGTCCGGCGCCACCGCCGATGTGGTTGCGCCACACGTCGATATCGCTCTTGGTGACGCCGGTATCGGCCGCCAGAATGAACAGCACTGCGTGTGCGTTGGGGATCAGGTTCAACGTCAGTTCCGGCTCGGTGCCTATCGCGTTCAGGCCCGGCGTATCGACGATGATCAGGCCTTCCTTCAGCAATGGATGCGGGAAATTCACGATCGCATGGCGCCATTGTGAAATTTCGACCATGCCTTCTTCATCAACTTCCAGCGGCGCATCCGGATCAGATTCATCGAACAGGCCATAGGATTTTGCGACGTCCTTGGTGACTTTTTTGGTCAGGCTGACCTGTTTGAACGCCTCAAGCATGCCTTCGCCGGAACTGACGTTCAGCGGCAGCACCGTCCATACATGGTGCTGGCCCTTGTAATCACTGGTCGATTGCGCCTCAGCCCGGGTTTCTATCGGCAGCAGGCGTATGCACGGAGGAATGGTCTCGTCATACAGCAGTTCGGTCGGGCACATTGTCGTGCGGCCGGCCGACGAAGGCAGGATGCGCTGGCCGTATTCGGCAAAGAAGATTGCATTGATCAGTTCAGACTTGCCGCGTGAAAATTCTGCAACAAAAGCAATGGACAATTTGTCATCTACCAGCCTTTCCAGCAAACGGCTGATGCGCTGATCGCTTGCCGCATCCGCCAGATCGGAACTGCCCAGCCATGAGCGATACCGCTCCAGCGCAGTCACTACACCCCTGCGCCAGTCGCTGTATTCCTGGAATCGTTGAACCAGATTACTCATGTTGCCCCCAATCAATCTTCTATATATGCAGAATCTAGCATCTCAGCTCATTTTTGACAATTGACACAGTAAAATGTCGTGCGCTGGCCTTGCTTGATTTGTCTGATTTCGGCACCGCAAACACGGCAGGCTTCGCCGGTACGATCATAAACGAAGTAGCTCTGCTGGAAGTAGCCGGTTTGTCCATCGACGCCGATAAAATCCTTCAATGTGCTGCCGCCCTTGTCGATTGCCGCCGCCAGCGTCTCGCGTATGGCCTGGGCGAGCAGCTTGTAACGCTGCAGGCTGACCCTTTTGGCCGCGGTCTTAGGGTTGATGCCGGCCCGGAACAGGCTTTCCGACGCATAGATGTTGCCGACGCCAACCACAATATCCCCAGCCAGCAGCACCTGTTTGATAGGAGCGCTGCGTTGCCGCGTCTGCTTATGCAGCAGTTCAGCGCTAAACCCGGCTTCCAGCGGTTCCACGCCAAGTTGTCTTAACATTAAGTGATTGTCAACGTGGCCGTCTTCAGCTGAATGCCACAGCACCGCGCCAAAACGGCGCGGATCCGTCATGCGCAGGCTCTGCTCACCGATAACGATATCAATATGATCATGTTTTTGCGCTGGCGTCAGCGCCGGCAGCACACGCAGATGGCCGGACATACCGAGATGGATCAGCAACGTGCCGTGCTCAAATTCCAGCAACAGAAATTTGCCACGGCGACCAGCGGCCAGCACGCGCCTGCCTGTCAGCAATTCTTTCAGGCCAGCCGGAAACGGCCAG
>JAYSKH010000214.1:0-11189 GCA_043726505.1 Undibacterium sp.
TTTTGCATCAAGTGATGAAACGGATTGGAGAAAAAGTGTTTGGGCTTGGTAAGTGTCTTTTTCGTCTTTAAGCTTGGAAATAGCTTTAGCTTGTTTGGATATCGCTACGCGTAATTTTGCCGATTCGACTTTTGCACTTTTGGCTTGTTGTTCTTTTTCTTCGATAAGTGATCGAATTCTAGACATTCCGCGCTTCAAGCTTGACTCGATTTTGCTTGGGTCAATATCCTCTATGCCATCCAGCAAGTCCTTAACTTCTTCTGTGCGAGTTTGATATACATCCTCAAGAAGAGCGGGATTGAACCAAAAACTCACAATATTTTCCGGTGTCGCACTAATCAAGGTCATGATAGACAGAGCGATTCGCTGTGTCTTGCGCTCTTTGGACTCGCTATATTGCTCGGATGTCTCTTTCCAGTCGAGACCCTCTGATTTTCGGAGCTGATCTCGGAGTGCAGTTGGAACGCTATCCCAGTTAAGTCCATCAACAACAAACTTTTCCAGTTTTCTCAGTGTCTCTATAAAAAATTTTTCTCTTAATTGATTAAATGCCTCTGTCTTTTTTAACCCCTCGCGACTAGAGATCGGCTTGAAAAGTTCTTCGCTATCTTTAATTTCGATGCGCCCTAAAATATCGCGACTACCAAGATAACGAGTTGTACCTTGGGTTTTTCGAAAGTCGATGCCTAGCCAGTCATCCCCCCGATCTCCATATGGGGCTATTCGAAATCCATTTAAAAATAAAAAAATGGATCCGAAATCTACGGTTCGAATACCCGTCTGCCTCTTAAAGTACGATTTTTTATATTGATTGAGATAATAAACTACAGCCCTGGCATCTTTTAGTAATGGATAAGCGTGATTGTATTCAACAAGCTTGAACACGGCCTGTCCATCGTGATGTAGTTCTGTTGTGATAGTCCCGCCGGTTGGGGATATTAAAGATTCGATGTAAGTACTGTTAAATTCCAATTTATCAAAAATTTGATTTTTTATTTCTACGTTGATCAAATCCGGATAATTTTTTCCTCTTTCTTTTGATAGAAGATCTGGGGCAGAGAGCGTGATCCAGAATTTTTCTCTTAAAAACAGTTGGTTTGGATTAAGAAATCGTTCGAGTGATTCTTTTAACGAAAATAACGACAGTCGATCCCATTCGCTTCTAAGTCTTGATACCACCAAGACAGTTCCAGTCTCAGGGAATTCAGTTAAGTTAGCGAGATTTGCGGCAGCGGTTTCGGTGATATCTTCTACAACAAGTTTGATCTTTTGAATCGTGAGGTTAACGTCTCCCTCAATTTCAAAGTCCGGCCAGTTTATTACTAAATGTAGGAGTTCGCCGCCCTTTTGCCGAGTAAGTAAATCTAGCTTTTCGCCGAGCCGATCACAAGAGAACCTGCCGACCCCTTTATTTCCGGCAAGATTTGCGCCGTTTTTTTGGGGTGTTAATTTTTTTTCGGAATACGCGATATTGAGCCATTTATCTTTGATATCGCTCAGGCCCATTCCACAGCCTTTGTCTGCAATGACGATTTGTGATGCTTTGGTTGTTTTTTCGTATTTATCAAACCCTAAAAATCTCACGAGGGCGACGTCAGATCCTGCATCATAAGCATTTTTTACTAATTCAATAATGGCGATGTTGTCATCATTGATCAAATCTTTTCCTACAAGGTTTTTAAGCAGGGTGTTTGTTATGAAATGGAGTTCTTCTTTCATTCGATGCCTAGCCTTAGTGATACTGGGAAGTTAATTTGTCATTGCTACTAAAACAAATGGAGTAGTAGCCTTGTCTTCATTTTTTTATTTTGAGTGAAATTAGGTTTGTATCTAATGTTGATATTTGCAAACAACCTGTCAATCACGTTTAACCCGCGCACCTTACCTGATTCCGCCCCTTACTCTTAGCCTCATACAAAGCCGCATCCGCCCTCGCCACCATCTCACGCGCAACACCTTCGATGTCGCCGGTGTTCTTGGGGGCCGGCAGCGTGGCGATGCCGATGGAGATCGTGCATTTGCAGAAGCCGCCCATGCTGAGCAGGAAGGGTTTGTTGGCGATGCTGGCGCGTATGCGCTCGGCGACCTGCACGGCGTGCTGCTGGCTGGTGTTGATCAGCAGCACGACGAATTCTTCACCGCCGAAGCGGCCCAGTGTGTCGCTGAGGCGTAGCTCGGCCTTGATGCGGCTTGCCACTTCCCTTAATACGTCGTCGCCGCCCTGGTGGCCGTGCTTGTCGTTGATCTGTTTGAAGAAGTCGATGTCCAGGTACATGGCGACGATGCCATATTGCTGGCGGCGCGCGCGGCCTATTTCTTCCAGCTTGCGCTGTTCAATGTGGCGGCGGTTGCTGACTCCGGTCAGCGGGTCGGTCAGGCCGATGTAGGTCAGGCGTTCGTTGTTGATGACGTTCTCAAGGCAGATGGCGATGATGGAGGCCATGTGCTCGATGAAGTCGGTTGCCATGCTGGGGGCAAAGCGGTTGGTGTGGTAGCTGCCCAGGCTCAGGCAGCCTATCAGTTTGTTCTGGCGTATCAGCGGCACGGCGGCGACGCTGCTGGGCTTGGTGCGGCATTCTGCAAACATGCGGCCGTGCAGATCATCCTCATATCTGCCCAGCACGGGTTTGCGCAGGTGCTGGCGCAGCTGGCCGAGTTCAAACTCGGTCTGCACAAACAGCAGGTGCGGGAATTCGGTGAGGTCGATGTTCAGGTCCAGCAGGATGCGACGCAGGCTGCTTTTGGGGTCGATCAGCGTAAGCGTGACGATGTCGAGGTCGGAAGTTTTTGCCAGCGTGCTGAAGATGTTTTCTATCAGCTCGCGGAAGCTGCTGGCGCCGATCAGCTGCAAGTCAAAGGTCTGGTGGCGCAGCATGATGCGCTGGTTGCGGTGGGCCTGGTTCAGCAGTTCTTC
The DNA here is from genome assembly GCA_043726505.1 of Undibacterium sp. Lineage (GTDB taxonomy): Bacteria > Pseudomonadota > Gammaproteobacteria > Burkholderiales > Burkholderiaceae_D > Undibacterium. The sequence continues at coordinate 2,915 of JAYSKH010000214.1, forward strand.
CAGTTGTTCGCGCAGCAGCTGGTTCTCCGTGCGCAGCTCGGCCGGAGTTAAACTTTGCGCTTGTCTGGTAACCACCTTATGCATGCTTAGTGTCCGCGATTGGAAATGCACCGATAAATAAAAGGAATACCCAATTTAAAAAGCCAGTTGTACGTCCACCTGGTCGCCGACGCGCAGTACCTGCTCTTCGCCGGCCGTTAATATCAAATTCATGCCGAAGGTAATGCCGCCATCCACCAGCGGGTTGGCGCGATAGGTTTGCAGGATGTCCATCGGGTCTGGCCCGAATTCGCCGGTGGCCTGGTCTACCGACGGCATGGGGCAGCGCGGGCAGGGCTTGACGGGTTTCAGCACGATGCTGCCGCGGCCATCTCTGCCTTCTATGTCAAAGCTCTCGGCATAATCTTCTTCATACGCTTCGATGCCGTTGACGACGATGTTGGGGCGGAAGCGGTTCATCGGGATGGCGCTGCGGCCCTGCGCGCGTAGCCTGCCATTGAGGTCGTCCAGCGAGGCGGAAGAGATCAGCAGCATCGGGTAGCCGTCGGAAAACAGCGTGGGCACGTCCACGTCGCCTGTCCATTTTTTGCTGGCCAGGCGCTTGGCGTCTGCATGGAAGCGCACCAGCCGGCACGGCGTGCCCACGGCATTGCTGAACCAGGCAGCGGTAACAGCATCGCAGTCATAGGCAGTAACAACGTCGTCCCATACCTGCACCTGCAGCGTGCGGCTGAGCTCGGGCGTGGGCAGATCCAATGGTATGTCCAGCTGCAGCATGCCGGGTGCGCGCAGCACCAGCATGTCGCTGCTGATGGTGGGCTGGATCAGCGCCATCTTCGGGTATTCGCGCTGGGTCAGGAAGCGGCCTGTTTCGTCCACGACCATCCATTCCCTGTCATAAATGAACTGGTGCGACAAACCCGCAGGCGTAACAACCGCCTCGCGCAAGGGGATGCCTGCGCAGGATTTGATCGGGTACAGCGTCAGTTCGGCAATGGTGGGCATAGATGGTGTTGTACGCGTCTTACTGGGCGGGAGACCCGCCGGTAGCAGTTGTCTGCTCTGTTATTTGCTATGTTACCGGCTATGTTATTTGCGACTGGCACATAGCTTTTTGCACATGCATTCTAACCATTTTTAGGCCTGCCTGAGCATAAAATTGCGCTACGGCATATTGATTTATTCATATTTAAATATTCAGGGCGGGCTTGTTGTAATCCTGCCATAGCGGGCGGTGTGGCAGACATTAACGCAATCAGCCCGGCGGAATAAAAAAAGCCGCTAAGAAAGCGGCTTTTGCAGGGGGGCGGGCAAAGAGGATACCCGCTGTACTGAGGTTTGGCTTATACGTTGAACAAGAAGTTCAGCACGTCGCCATCCTTGACTATATATTCCTTGCCTTCGGCGCGCATCTTGCCTGCTTCTTTGGCGCCGGTTTCACCCTTGTAGGTGATGTAATCCTCATACGCGATGGTTTGCGCGCGGATGAAGCCGCGTTCAAAGTCGGTGTGGATGACGCCTGCTGCCTGCGGGCCGGTGTCGCCTACGTGGATGGTCCATGCGCGCACTTCCTTGACGCCGGCGGTGAAGTAGGTTTGCAGGCCCAGCAGCTTGAAGGCGGCGCGGATCAGGCGATCCAGGCCTGGCTCGTCCATGCCCATGTCGGCCAGGAAGGCGTGTTTGTCTTCATCATCCAGATCGGAGATTTCGGATTCTATCGCGGCGCAGATGGCGACGATGGGCGCGTTCTGGCTGGCGGCGTAGGCTGTCAGCTGGTCCAGCAGCGGGTTGTTGGTGAAGCCGCTGTCGGACACGTTGGCCACGTACATGGCCGGCTTGGCGGTGATCAGGCACAGCGGCTTGATCAGTAGCATTTCTTCTGCATCTAGCCCCAGCGCGCGCACTGGCTTGGCATCGTTCAGGTGCGGCATCAGGCGTTCCAGGATGGCGACCAGTTTGGCGGCATCCTTGTCGCCGGAGCGGGCTTTTTTGTTTTCGCGGTGGATGGCTTTTTCCACGGTGCCCATGTCGGCCAATGCCAGCTCGGTCTGGATGACTTCAATATCGTCCAGCGGGCTGACCTTGCCGGCCACGTGGATGACGTTGTCATCTTCAAAACAGCGGACAACGTTGACGATGGCATCGGTTTCGCGGATGTGGGCCAGGAACTGGTTACCCAGGCCTTCGCCCTTGGAGGCGCCTGCCACCAGGCCGGCGATGTCCACAAACTCCACCGTTGCGGGCAGGATGCGCTCAGGTTTGACGATGTCGGCCAGCTTTGCCAGACGCGGATCTGGCACTTCCACCATGCCGACGTTGGGTTCTATCGTGCAGAAAGGATAATTTTCTGCAGGGATGCCCGCCTTGGTCAGGGCGTTGAACAGGGTAGATTTGCCGACGTTAGGCAGGCCGACGATGCCGCATTTGAGACTCATAGTAGTACCGCTTATTCTTGAAGTTTGGGAGTTAACCCGGCATTTTACCGGAAGTAGGGTAGGCCGGGGCTGAATCTGGTCTAACTGGGTTGAGGCCGGATTTCAGGTCTGGCCTGCATTGATATCTCTAATATCTCCAATCCGCATCTCTTTAATCGCTTTATGCCTGCGCGGGCGTGGCCTGCGTGGCCCGCTGGTGCGACACGCGATGCAGCAGCCATACTAGCAGCACCGCCGCCACCGTCAGGCCCAGGATCAGGCCTATCCAGAAGCCGTTGGCGGCCATTGGCTGTGCCGGGCTCCACGGGAACCAGGCTGGCGCCAGGCCCAGGATGCAGCCCAGCGGCAGCGACACGCCCCAGAATGCCGTCATGTGGATCAGCATGGGCATGCGGGTGACCTTGTAGCCGCGGATCGCACAGGCAGTGGCGACCTGTGTGCAGTCGGACAACTGGAACACGGCGGCAAACAGCAGCAGGCTGGATGTCATTGCCTGGATGGCCGGGTCGGAGGTGTAGGCAATGGCGATTTGCTGGCGGAACAGCAGGATGAAGATGGCGGAAGCCAGCCCAAAGCTGACCGACATGCCCACGCCCACCCAGGAGACGAAACGCGCGCGCACTGCATCGCCTTCGCCCAGCGCCTGGCCGACGCGGGTGATGAGGCCAATGCCGAAGCTCATCGGCACCATGAACACCAGCGATGTGAAGTTCAGCGCAATCTGGTGCGACGATACGTTGACGACGCCAAAGCGCGCCACCAGCAGGCCCACGAGACTGAAGGCGCTGACCTCTGCAAAATAAGTAACGCCTATCGGCATGCCCAGTTTGAGCATGCTGTTGATCTCGCCCCAATGCGGGCCTTCCCAGTGGTGGAAAGGGTAGGTGTCGCGGTAGGCGGGTGAGCGTTTCATCCAGACCAGCATCGCGCCCAGCATCAGCCACAGGCCGGTGCCGGTAGCGACGGCGCAGCCTATCGCACCCAGCTTGGGCAGGCCCAGGTGGCCGTAGATCAGCAGGTAGTTGACGATGACGTTATACACCAGCGCCGCAATGGCGATGATCATGATGGGCTTGGTCTGGTTCAGGCTGGTGCTGTAGCCGTACAGCGCGCGGTAGGCGGCAAACGCGGGCAGGCCCATGCTGATGACGTGTACGAAGGTGGCGGCCTTGTGCGCTACCGCCGGTTCCAGCTGCAGGTGGTCAAAGATCAGCGTGGCCAGATTGGCCGCAATGCAGGCCAGTATGCCGACGCCCAGCGCCTTCCATAGCGATTGCCGCACCACATGCGGGATGCGCGCCAGCTCACCGGCGCCGACTTCATGTGCAACGACGGCGTTGATCGCCATCATCACGCCCATGACGGTAACGATGATGATGGACCAAATGGACGCGCCCAGCGACACCGCCGCCAGATCGTCGGCGCTGACGTGGCCTGTCATCGCCACGTCGGACACGGCCATGCCGACGGTGGCCAGTTGGCCTACCAGCATGGGCCAGGCAAGCTGCCACAGCGCGCGGATTTCAGTGCGGATGTGCGTTTTCATGCGCGGCCTGCTGTGTGGCTGGTGGCGGAAGGCGCGGAAGAGCTGGAGCGGAAACGGGCAAAAAGCGGGTTTTTTGTTGCAAAAGACATGCGAAAGGGTGGGTAAGTGACTCGAACTACATCTTACCATCGTATCGCCGGGCTTCTGCTGTTGCGGCGATTAGGACACAAGCTACACAACGTAAGTAAGCAACGTAACTAAGCAACGGGCCGATAAAAATGTTGACAGGTAAACCTTGACGTAAGTTGAGTGAGATACTACAGTGATATCACTTTGATTTCACTGTTTCGGCGGGTGCGGGTTGCAAAATGGTTTGCCCCGGCCCGGTTTGACTCATTACGGAGGCAATAATGGATGCACCACGCAGCAAGGCCGGCAAACAGCCGCTTCAGGAACGCGCGCGTTCTTCAATGGACGGCTACCTGATGGCCATCATCGGCCTGGCGCTGATACCGGCCGGCGCTTACTGGGCCTGGACCGGCACTTCGCTGGGCGATGGCGCGCTGCTGTATGGCGGGCTGAAGCTGCTGGTCAGCCTGCTGGGCGTGTTTATCTTGTCTGGCCTGTATATGCTGCAGCCGAACGAGGCGGCGCTGATGTCGCTGTTTAGCCGCTACGTCGGCACCGATCGCCAGGAAGGCCTGCGCTGGGCCAACCCGCTGTTCAGCAAGCGCAAGATCAGCCTGCGTGCCCGCACGATGAATTCGCCGCCGTTGAAGGTGAATGACAAGCGCGGCAACCCGGTGGAGATAGGCGCGGCAATCGTGTGGCGCGTGAAGGAAACGGCGCTGGCCATCTACAATGTGGACGACTGCGAGCGGTATGTCACGGTGCAGGCAGAAGCCGCGCTGCGCTTCCTGGCATCGCAATATGCGTATGACGATGGTGATGACCTGGAAGAAAAAGAAACCACCTTGCGTGCCGGCCTGGAAGAAGTAGCCCATGCCTTGCAGACTGAACTGCACGTGCGCTTTGCCGCCGCCGGTGTAGATGTGGAAGACGCCAAGCTGACCCACTTGGCCTACGCGCCGGAAATCGCCCAGGTGATGTTGCGCCGCCAGCAGGCAGAAGCTATCATCAGCGCCCGCGCCAAGATCGTGCATGGTGCGGTGACGATGGTGGAAGCCGCGCTGAAGGGTTTGTCGGAACGCCAGATCGTGGTGCTGGACGACGAACGCAAGGCCGCCATGGTCAGCAACCTGCTGGTGGTGCTGTGCTCCGACAAGGAGACGCAGCCTATCGTGAATGCGGGTACGCTGTATAACTGACCTTTAGCTGATCTGAAGCTGATCTTTAGCCGACCTGTAGCTGCTCTGTAGTTGATGTGAAGCTAGTACTAGCAGCCAGGTGCTTTATCAATTGATTCATGGTGCGACAATGAGCCATCCAGTATATGTAGAAAGCCAGTTTTCCAGCGTGCTGTGGATGGCGCTGCCTGCCGTCAGCGTGGCCGGGTTTTTGCTGAAGTTTAATCTGCGCGACCCGGCGCAACGTGAAGCGGCCATCGCCATCATCGCTGCAGTCAACATCATCGCGCTGGCCTTGCTGGGGCGGCTGACCGTTAGCGTGGACGCCACGCACCTGCGCTGGCGCTTCGGTTTCTTTGGCTGGCCGGCATGGAGCGTGGCGCTAGCCGACATCAGCGCCGCTGAAGAAACGCGCTCGCGGTGCGTAGAAGGCTGGGGCATCAAATATACCAAGCAGGGCATGCTGTACAACGCGTCCGGCACGGCGGCGGTGCGCATCCATCGCCGCAGCGGCAAGAGCTTCCGCCTGGGATGCAGCGACCCACGGCGCTTGCTGAGTTTTCTGGAGCCGCGCATCACGCTGCGGGCGGGTGGCTGACACGATGGCAAGCCCCGGTAAAAAATCCTTCCTGCTGCGTATCGATCCGGCCATCTGGGCCGAGATAGAGCGGCTGGCCGCGCAGGAGCTGCGCAGCAGTAATGCGCAGGTGGAATATCTGTTGCGCCAGGCGCTGGCCCAGCGCGGACGCAGCCTGCCGGCGGCGGGCGATGCGGCGGCTGACATGGCCGATGATGGCCAGGCTGAAGAATAGCTCTGCCGCAACGAAAACGTAGACGCCTCCCCCGCAAGTTCAGCCTAAGTTCAGCCCCCGATTTGGTAATTTCGGCGCGGCTAAATTGCATTCTGTCGCATTCCCTCCCCATCCCAAGTTTGCAGTTGTATAGTGGCCAAGTACCGGCGCATGATGTCATAGCCTGGCATGGCATTGGCTTGCCTTATGCCAACGCACTGTGCCTGCGCCGGTTATAGAAAGACGACAACAAAGACCACATCAATGACATCCTTCAAATGGAGAAGATCTATGACTGTTTTTCCAAGATATCTGCTCGCCGCCTGCTGCGCCGTGGGACTGGTCGCGCAGGGCGCTGCTGTTGCGGCCACTGCCGAGCCGGTGAAAAGCTATACGGTGCGGGATTTTTTCCAGACGCCCGCCCAGAGCTCGTTCAAGCTATCGCCCAGCGGCAAATACCTGAGCTTCATGCAGCCGTGGGAAGGGCGCAGAAACATCTATATTAAACAAGTCGGTTCGTCTGAACCGGCGGTGCGCATCACCAGTGAAACAGCGCGCGATATCAGCGCCTACTTCTGGAAGGGCAACGACCACCTGCTGTTTGCAAAAGATTTTGGCGGTGATGAAAATTTCCACATCGTGTCGGTCAGCCGTGACGGCAAGGATGTCAAGGATCTGACGCCCTACCCCAAGGTAAGAGCACAGATGGTCAGCGATCTGGAAGAGGTGGACAACGAAATCCTGATCAGCCACAACAAGCGTAATGCCGAAGTGTTTGACGTCTACCGCGTCAACGTCAATACCGGCGACGCCAAGCTGGTAGCGGAAAACCCGGGCAACATCCAGGACTGGATTACAGACCATACCGGCGCGGTGCGCGCTGCAACAACGAGCGATGGTGTCAACACCAGCTTGCTGTACCGCGCGACAGAGAAAGATGCATTCAAGACCGTGCTGACCACCAGCTTCAAGGAATCTGCCGATCCGCTGTTCTTCACGTTTGACAACAAGAAGCTGTACATGTCGTCCAACGTGGGCCGCGACAAGAAGGCCATCGTCATCATGGACCCTGCCACCGCCAAGGAAGAAAAGCTGATCTTTGAACACCCGGACGTCGATGTGGCAGACCTCAGCTATTCGCGCCAGCGCAAGGTGCTGACAGAAATCGGCTATACCGACTGGAAGCCGGAGCGCAAGGTGGTGGATGCGCAGACCGAGGCTTTGTATAAAACACTCGCAGCCAAGCTGCCGGGTTATGAGATCGCACTGCAATCGCATTCACGCGATGAAACTGCATGGATCGTGGCGACCTATAACGACAGGACGGAAGGCAGCCGCTACCTGTTTGAAACCAGAAGCGGCAGCTTGACCAAGCTGGCCGACATCAATCCAAAAATTGCGGAAAAGGATATGGCGGCGATGAAGCCTATCCAGTACCGCGCACGTGACGGCCTGGTGATCAACGGTTATCTGACGCTGCCGGTAGGCAAGGACCCGAAGAACCTGCCGGTGGTTGTGAACCCGCATGGCGGCCCGTGGGCGCGTGATGTATGGGGTTACAACCCGGAAGTACAGATGCTGGCCAACCGCGGCTATGCGGTGTTGCAGATGAATTTCCGTGGCTCTACCGGCTATGGCCGCAAGTTCTGGGAAGTGTCGTTCCGCCAGTGGGGCAAGACCATGCAGGATGATATTACCGACGGCGTGAACTGGCTGGTGAAGGAAGGTATTGCCGATCCGAAAAGGATAGCGATCTACGGCGGCTCTTATGGCGGTTATGCCACGCTGGCCGGCGTGACCTTTACGCCTGACCTGTATGCGGCGGCAGTTGATTATGTGGGCGTGTCCAATATGTTTACCTTCATGAACACGATCCCGCCTTACTGGAAGCCGCTGCTGGACCAGTTCCATGAAATGGTCGGCGATCCGGAGAAGGACAAGGACCTGCTGGCAGCCGTATCGCCCGCGCTGCATACCGACAAAATCAAGACGCCGCTATTCGTTGCGCAGGGCGCCAATGATCCGCGTGTGAACAAGGCAGAGTCCGACCAGATTGTGGACAGCCTGCGCAAGCGCGGCGTGCAGGTGGAATATATGGTCAAGGATAACGAAGGCCACGGTTTCCACAACGAAGAAAACCGCTTCGCGTTTTATACGGCGATGCAGGATTTCCTGGGCAAGATACTGCATCCTTGATGTGGTAAAACTCTCTCGATACTCCTGTAAAGCCCCCTCTCCCGCGTGCGGGAGAGGGCT
>JAYSKH010000215.1:0-3251 GCA_043726505.1 Undibacterium sp.
GGCGCAGCAGCACACCGTTGAAGCCGCCATGGAACAACGCGGTAAACGCCTGCAGCAGCGGCTGGGCACGCTTGAGGTGGAAGACCTGGGCTACATCATCGGGAGAGATGCCGGATTTGAAATAAGACTGTAAAGCATGTTCATCGTCGTTCTGGTTGACGGCGTCGTCGTGAATGTTCTGCATGCGCGCATTTTACCCGAAAACACCCCTGTTCCGGGCCCCGGAGTGCCTAAGTGGATGAATTCATTGAGGAAATTCAAATTGAAGGGCTTGGCTTTTTTGTATTTCAATTGATATAAAAAAGCGTAGCCGACTTAACTGAAAATGGATATGTTGGCCGAAGTTACAGCTTTTTGGTCTTGTTTTCAGTGTACTTGTCGATGTACTCCTTGCGCACCAGCTCCTTGAACTGCTTCGGCAGCCATGGGCGGGCGGCCAGCATGAAGCTGATCCTGTGCTTTTCTTCAAAAGGCAGCTTGGAATCTTCCTGATGCTGCTCGGAAAACTCTCTGGCTACCTGCTTCAGCCGGTTCAGCAGGGCTGCCACCGATTGCCGGGACAGCATTACATTGATCAGCCGCATCAATTCATGCTCGCCGTCAAAATCGGATTCCAGGTATTCCGCATAGGCCTGGTCGCGGAAGCTTGACTGTATCGGGCCGTTTGGTATCCAGCGAAAGGTGCGTGATACCAGCAGCTTGACGCGGTTATTCGGCATCAGCTCCAGGAAGCCGATGCGGTCCAGCCGCAGCAGGTGCTTGATGACCTCAACCTCGCTGATGTCGTAGATCTTGATGATCTGCTCCACCGTTAGCAGGTTTAGCACCGACACTGCAACGATGAACTTCTTCGGTTCGTTGATGATCTCCTTCTCCTGCTCGTACGTCAGCTCCGAGATCAGCGTCTCTTCATTGGACGTCAGCGCCAGGTCGCGCAGGCTGATCTCCGTAGCTTGCAGAATCTCGTCCAGCCGCTGCAGCGTGAAGTTTTTTTGCGAAAACATCCTTTTTACACTGGCTTCCGACATGTCGATGCGGGCGGCCAGGTCGGCGTAGGTAATGTCCCTGGCTTTCAGTTCGCGTTTCAGTACATCCACCAGGTTCGAAGCTTTTGGCATGGAAAACTCTCGGATTTGTAAAAAAGTATTAAAAAATGATACACCAAGAGACCCCCGTTGCGACTATTTGTGTAGAGATTGATCACTTTTGGATACGGTTTGATAATGCGTTCCAGTTACACGGTGCTGCATATGGATGCAGCAGATTCATCAAACTGGAGCTCCAAATGAAACAGCTGTCTGCTTTATCCGGCAAATCCTTCGTTGCAGCCTTGCTGCTGTCGAGCTTGCTGGCGGGCAAGGCGCAGGCGAACTGCTTGTCTTGCGACGCATCCGGATTTTCGGCCTACGTCGTTGTAGGTGGGTCGATGTCGCTGGTGGCGGCCTCCGGCACCATCGTTGTGGAAAGCGTGGAAAAAGTGGCAGACGGTGTTGTTATCGTTTTCAAAGGCGCGTCGCAGGCTGGCAAGGCCTCCATCAAGCTGACCGGTGCTGTGGCCGGCGGGCTGTCGGTGGCGGCCGGCACTGTTGTGGAGACGGCCGCGATGTCCACTGGCACGATGCTGATCGTGTCCGGCAAGGCGCTGGCGTTTATCCCGAATGAAATAGGTTCCAGCCTGCTGCATCAATCCAAGGTGTGAGGCCGGTATGAAAATAGTCAGTGGAACAATGCGCCGAATCGTAGCCCAATGTGTCGCCTTGATGCTGCTGGCAGTCTCTGCTTCCAGTTATGCAGGCAGGTCTTGCGAAGCTTTTCAGCCCAGCGCCGACACCGTGATGCAGGCGATGGAACTGGCGCTGAGGACGCGGCAGGCACTGGACGATTCCGGCGCACAGCTGGCCTTTATCGGCAGGGTGGGGCAGGACTTATCCAAATATCATCTGCGGTATTCCCACATGGGTATCGTGTGGCGCGACAGTCCCAAGGGGCGCTGGATCGTTGTGCATGAGCTGAACCAGTGCGGCACCGCAGAGTCGGCGCTGTACAACGAGGGGCTGGGCAATTTCTTCCTCGATAACATGTTTGCCTACGAGGCTTTGGTGATCATACCGGAACCTGATGTGCAGCAAAAAATGATTGCCTTGATGAGCAGCGACGCGCCGAAGCGCCTGCACATGCAGCATTACAACATGCTGGCCTATCCATTTTCCGAGTTGTATCAAAACTCCAACCAGTGGGTGCTGGAGATGCTGGCTGCCGCCGGTGCGAAAGATGCTGCCATCGATACCCGCAGCCAGGCCCAGGCCTGGCTGAAGATGACGGGTTATCACGCAACGACGCTGGATATTCCGGCGATGACGCGGCTGGGTGCGCGCATGTTCCGCGCCAACGTTGCCTTCGACGATCAGCCTTTTGACCGTCGCATGGCAGGCATGATTGATACGGTAACAGTGGATTCAGTTGTGCAGTTCATGGAATTGCGAAAAATGGAAGCCAGCAAGCAGGTGCTGGCTTACCCGTAAAGCCAGATGCAGGCGGCACGTGCGGGAACAGATATCAGCAAATATAAGCAGCAGATGTAAGCCAGGGATATGAAGTACAGGCATTAATAAAAGAAATTACTCAGGAGTGAAATGATGGCGACAGAATTGGCAACTTTGGGCGGTGGCTGTTTTTGGTGTACAGAAGCGGTGTTCCAGCAGATACGCGGTGTTAAAAACGTGGAACCGGGTTATGCCGGCGGCGAAACGCCGGACCCCAGTTATGAAGATGTGTGTGAAGGCAAGACCGGGCATGCAGAAGTGGTGCGGCTAAGCTTTGACCCGGCGATTGTCAGCTATCGGGAATTGCTGGAAATATTTTTTACCATCCACGATCCAACCACGCTGAACCGCCAGGGCAATGACGTCGGCACGCAATACCGCTCGGTTGTGTATTTCCACACGCCGGACCAGCATGCGATGACGTTGCAGATGATGGGCGAGATGGCCAAGCTGTGGGATGCGCCGCTGGTCACAGAAGTGACCGAGGCGCCGATGTTTTTTCCGGCCGAGGATTACCACCGCAACTACTTCAAGATGAATGTGCAGCAGCGTTACTGCTCGCTGGTGGTTGCTCCCAAAGTAGAAAAGACCCGGAAGTATTTTGCCAGCAAGCTGGTGGCATGATGCGTCTGCGCCCTACGGTGTTTGAGCGCATCATCGACGGCGAACTGCCGTGCGCCAAAGTGTATGAAGATGAACTGGTGTTTG
>JAYSKH010000216.1:0-21460 GCA_043726505.1 Undibacterium sp.
GTATCTCGGGGCTATCCTTTTTTCTGGGCAGCGGCAATCCCTCTGCGGATGACGTAGCACGGCATGCGGCCTATGTTGCCGGCCTGGTCGGTATAGAGCACGCCGGCATAGGACTGGATATCTGTTTCAGCGAAGAAGGGCTGGACGATACACCTGCCGGCGATTTCGATCCCACTTACTGGTGGCCGTCATCCGCCGGCTACGACATGAGCCGGCCGCCCAGCTTCACGCCGGTGGAGACCTGGAAGCTGCTGCCTGCTGCGCTGGAAAAAACGGGCATGAGCAAGGAAGAAGCGGCGCTGGTGTTGGGCGGCAATATGATGCGGGTTGCACAGCAGGTATGGAAGTCCTGAGGTGCTTAGGGTTGTATAGGTGTTGCTGATGGGGTGGGACTGGCTTTTTTGATAATGGAGTATCATTAATAACGTTATCTGGAAAATCCCTGCGCGCGGCAATATCCGTGACGCACGGATAAAAATCCCAACCTGAGGAGATCGATTAATGCACCATCGCCTGATCCGAACCAGCCTGGCCGCCTCGGCCACCACTATTCTTTCCTTTTCACTTTCCATCGTCTTTCCCAGCTTGGCGCTGGCCGCTTCGCAAGCGCCGGTCGCCGCCGAGCATGGCATGGTCGTCACTGCGCAGCATCTGGCGACCAAGGTCGGCGTTGATGTGCTCAAAAAGGGCGGCAACGCGATTGATGCCGCTGTAGCAGTCGGTTATGCGCTGGCGGTGGTGTACCCTGCAGCGGGTAATCTGGGCGGCGGCGGTTTCATGACGATACAGCTGGCCGACGGCCGCAAGACTTTCCTTGATTTCCGCGAAAAAGCGCCGCTGGCGGCTAAGGCCAATATGTACCTGGATGCACAGGGCAATGTGATCAAGGGCTTGTCCAGCAAAGGCTACCTGGCGTCCGGCGTGCCGGGAAGCGTGGCGGGCATGGAGTATGCGCTGGCTAAATACGGCACGATGAAGCGGCAGGCTGTCATGGCGCCGGCGATTGCTTATGCGCAGGGCGGCTTTGCGCTGGATGAAGGCGACATCGATATGTTCCTGACGGCCACCGAAGATTTTCGCCAGGATGCGCCATCCGCCGCCATCTTCCTGAACAAGGGCGAACCCTACAAACCGGGGCAGGCGTTGGTGCAGAAAGACCTGGCCAAAACACTGCTGCAAATCAGCCGCAACGGCGCGGACGGGTTTTATAAAGGGCAAGTGGGCAAGGCGCTGGTGGCTGCCAGCCAGGCCGGCAAGGGCATCCTGACGCAGGCAGATCTGGACCAGTACAAGGTGCGCGAACTGGCACCGGTGGAGTGCGATTACCGTGGTTACCATATTGTATCGGCGCCGCCGCCAAGCTCGGGCGGTGTGGTCATCTGCGAGATACTCAATATCGTTGAAGCCTATCCACTGAAAGAGCTCGGTTACGGTTCCGCACAGGCTGTGCATTATGAGATTGAGGCGATGCGCCATTCCTACATGGACCGCAACAGCTACCTGGGCGACCCTGATTTTGTTAAAAACCCGCTGGACAGGCTGCTGGACAAGGGCTACGCGGCCAAGGTGCGCGCGGTGATCGACCCTGCCAAAGCAGGCGTTTCCAAGGATATCAAACCCGGTGTGCCGCCGCATGAGGGCAGCAACACCACGCATTATTCCATTGTAGACAAAGATGGCAATGCGGTGTCCGTCACCTATACGCTGAACGACTGGTTTGGCGCCAAGGTCACCGCAGCCGGCACCGGCGTGCTGATGAATGATGAAATGGATGACTTCACCGTCAAGGTGGGCGTGCCCAATATGTATGGCCTGGTGCAGGGTGAAGCCAATTCCATCGCGCCGGGCAAGCGGCCGCTGAGTTCCATGGCGCCGACCATCGTCACCCGCGACAATAAACCCTTCATGGTGGTCGGCACACCGGGCGGCAGCCGCATCATTACCGCTGTCGTGCATACGATACTGAACGTGATCGACTATGGCATGAACATTCAGGAGGCAGTGGATGCGCCACGCTTCCACCAGCAATGGCTACCGGACGTCACCAATGTGGAAACCAATGGCCTGAGCCCGGATACCCGCAAGATACTGACGGCGATGGGCCATAACCTCGGCGCGCCGCAGCCGGCCAACCACATTGCCGCCATCCTTGTGGGCGCACCGTCTGCAGACGGCAAACCGCGCGGCGACAACAAGTTTTACGGCTCCAACGATCCGCGCCGCAATTCCGGCCTCGCGCTGGGATTTTAAAGATTAGCTAAGCAGCGCCCCGGTCGCCTTCCGCGCGGCCGGTTTCTTCTTCTGCAACACCATCCCCTGAAATCCGATTTACGCCTGAAAGACAGTGATATACTGTTTTTATGTACAGTTGTTGCCATACTGTGACCTAAGCTTTGCTTTATTGATTATTTTTACTTGTTTGCTCTGCAGCGCCCCACGTTCCTGATGCCTCCGATGATTCCCGTGCTTGAAAACCCCTTCTATTACCTGGAAAATTTCAATATGGTGCTGGAATGGATAAGCACGCGTTATGACGATCTGCTGGTGGATGAAGAGAGGGATTTCATCCACAGGTTTGCCACATTGCCGCAGCCTTCGCAGGCGCTGCTGGTCCGGATGGTAATGCGCAAGGGTGAGCTTTTCCGCGCCAGCAAGCTGAACTATGCAGAAATCGGCGCGGCCGCGGAAGCGGCAACCCTGCTGGTGGAGCAGGGCTGGGTAGACGATGAACCGTTGGTGTATCTGGAACACCTGTTTGCGCTGCTGAAGAAAGATGAAATCGCCGCCGGGCTGGACCTGCCTGCAGCGCTGGCATCGGCCCGTAAGGCTGATCAGTTGCAGGCGCTGCGTCTGCAATACGGCGATGAAGTGCGCAGCCTGCGGGGCTGGCATGCGGAGTGCGATGACTTTATTTACCACTTGCAGATCGGCGAATTGTGCGACCGTTTGCGGCTGATGTTCTTTGGCAACCTGTATCAGGACTGGTCGGAATTCGTGCTGGCCGACCTGGGCATCTACCAGTATGAAAAGGTGGAGTTTTCAGATGCATCGCGCGGCTTCCGCACGCGCGCGGATGTCGATACCTATCTGCATCTGCACCGCTGCAAGGAGCGCTTCCTGCTGGAAGAAGATTTGCCCGAGCTTATTGCCGATGTGATCGCCGACATCGGTGGCGTGCTGGATAACCCGTGGCTGGAAGGCCGCCGTTCCAAATTGCTGTTTCAGATTGCGCAGCATTATGAAAAGCAGCACGATTGGCCGTCGGCGTTGGCGGTATACCGCAATTGCGGCTATGCCGGTGCGCGTGCCCGCACAATACGCGTGCTGGAAAAGCTGGAACAAACCGCTGCCGCGTTTGAGCTGGCCTGCACCGCGCAGCAGGCGCCTGAGAGTGAGGCAGAGAAACAGCAGCTTGCCCGCATGCTGCCCCGGTTGCGGCGCAAGGCTGGGTTGCCGCGCGTGCCGGCTGCCGTTTCCCTCGCACCGGATAATATGGCATTGCGCCTGCCCCGACCGTGTGACGCTTTCTGGGTGGAAGGCGTCGTGCGCGACCATCTGGCGATTGAACATGCGGATGCAGCGGTGCATTATGTAGAAAACACACTGCTCAACTCGCTGTTTGGCCTGCTGTGCTGGGACGCCGTGTTCATGCCGCTGCCCGGCGCATTCTTCCATTCTTTCCACACCGGCCCGGCGGATCTGCACCATGCCGATTTTTATGCAAAGCGCGAGGCTGCCTTCCACGCCTGCCTGGCGCAGCTGGAAACAGGGCAATACCGGCAATCGATACTGCGCTGCTTTGCGGCCAAAGCCGGTTTGCAGTCGCCGTTTGTATTCTGGGGCAGCCTGAGTGAAGAATTGCTGGAGCAGGCGCTGGACTGTATCCCCGCGCTGCATCTGCAAAAATGCTTTGAGCGCATGCTGCAGGACATCAAATCCAACTGCTCCGGCTTGCCGGACCTGATCCAGTTCTGGCCGCAGCAGCGGCGCTACAGGCTGGTGGAAGTTAAAGGGCCGGGCGACAGGCTGCAGGATAATCAGCTGCGCTGGCTGGATTACTTCATGGCGCATGATATTCCTGTGGCCGTCTGTTATGTGGAATGGGCGGACGAGGAGCACGCTTGAACGGCCAGAAGCAATACACGGTAGCGGTGCGCGCACTGTGCGAATTCACTGCCAAACTGGGCGATCTGGATTTGCGTTTTACGCCGTCGCCCAGCTCGCAAGAGGGCATCGCCGGCCATGCAGTCGTGACTGCTCGCCGCGCTTCATCTTATGTGACCGAACTGAGCCTGTCCGGCGAATACCGTCAGTTGCGCGTGCGCGGCAGGGCAGACGGCTACGACCCGGCCAGGCAGCAACTGGAAGAAATCAAGACCTATCGCGGCGATCTGAAGAAGATGCCGGACAATCACCGGCACCTGCACTGGGCGCAGGTAAAAATTTACGGCCACCTGCTGTGTCTGCAGAAAAATATGGAAGAGCTGAGCCTGGCGCTGGTGTATTACGACATCTCCAGCCAGAAAGAAACCGTGCTGACAGAAACTTATTCTGCCACCGCACTCAAAGCCTATTTTGAAGAGCAGTGCGAACGCTTCCTGGCCTGGGCTGTGCAGGAGCTGGCGCACCGCAGCGCGCGTGATACGCTGCTGGATGGCCTGGTGTTTCCGCATGCGTCATTCCGCGCCGGCCAGCGCCATCTGGCGGAAACCGTGTACAAGGCTGCCAGCGCCGGCCGCTGCCTGATGGCGCAAGCCACGACGGGCATAGGCAAGACCATAGGTACGCTGTACCCGTTGCTGCGCACAGTGCCACGGCAGGGGCTGGACAAGATATTTTTCCTGTCGGCCAAGACGCCGGGACGCAAACTGGTACTGGATGCGCTGGCAACGCTGAAGCAGCCCCGAACGGAAACTCCATCAGCAGCTTTGTTGCCTTTGCGCGTGCTGGAACTGACGGCCCGCGACAAGGCTTGTGAACATCCTGACAAGGCCTGCCACGGAGATTCCTGTCCGTTGGCGCACGGGTTTTACGACAGGCTGCCGCAGGCGCGGCAAGCGGCGATTGACTTTGCATCCTCTTCGGCCGGTTTGGCCCCAGAGACGGATTCGGGAACCGATATACTGGACCATGCGAGCCTGCGCGAGATTGCGCGTACGCATCAGGTCTGCCCGTATTACCTGAGCCAGGATCTGGCGCGCTGGGCCGACGTGATTGTCGGCGACTATAACTATTATTTCGACATCAGCGCCATGCTGTATTCGATGGCGCAGCTGAACCAGTGGAAAGTGGGCGTGCTGGTGGATGAGGCCCACAACATGATAGAGCGCGGCCGCAAGATGTATAGCGCGGAGCTGGACCAGGCCGAGTTCAATAGCATGCGACGTACGGCGCCTGTGGTGATGAAAAGTGCGCTGGACAGGGTCAGCCGGCAATGGAATGCCTTGCACAAAGAGCAGGGCGCGCGGTATCAGGTGTATGCGGAGATCCCGGAAAAGTTCCTGCAGGCGTTGCAGCAGGCGGCAACGACGATTACCGACTACATGGTCAGCGGTGCCGTCAACACGGCGGAAGACAATGTGCCACCGGACCTGATCAGCGGACCGCTGCCGCACGTGAGTCATACCAATGAGGCCGTCGCGCAGGACAGCAAGCTGATGCGCTTTTATTTTGATGCGCTGCTATTCCTGCAACTGGCGGAATCGCTGGCCGACCATTCATTGTTTGATGTGACCAAGGATGTCGATAAGGGCACTGGCGCGGCGTACCGAAAAAATGCACGCCTTTGCATACGCAATATCGTGCCCGCGCCTTTCCTGGGGCCGCGCTTTGCCGCCGCACAGACAGTAGTACTGTTCTCTGCAACGCTCAGCCCTTGGCATTTTTATAGCGATATGCTGGGCCTGCCTGCAGATACGCCGTGGATTGACGTAGAGTCGCCTTTTACGGCGGAGCAGCTGGAAGTCCGCATCGCCAGCAGCATTTCCACCCGCTACCAGCATCGCGGCGATTCGCTGTTGCCGATTGCCGACCTGATGGCGGCCCAGTACCGCCGTCAGCCTGGTAACTACCTGGCTTTTTTCAGCAGCTTTGATTATCTGCAGCAGGTGGCGGCGGTCTTTAGCGAACGTTATCCGGATATCGTAATGTGGGAACAGTCGCGCGGCATGGAGGAGGCGGCGCGCGAAGAGTTTCTGGCGCGCTTCACCGGCGCTAGCGAGGGCATAGGTTTTGCTGTGCTGGGCGGCGCTTTTGCCGAGGGCATAGACTTGCCCGGCAAGCGGCTGATTGGCGCTTTTATTGCCACACTGGGCCTGCCGCAGCTGAACCCGGTCAATGAGCAGATCATGCAGCGCATGAATACCGTTTTTGGCAAAGGCTATGATTACACCTATCTGTATCCCGGCCTGCAAAAAGTGGTACAGGCGGCGGGGCGGGTGATACGCACGCAGACCGACCACGGATTTGTCGCGCTGATTGATGACCGCTTCCGGCGGCCCGAGGTAAGGGCGTTGCTGCCGTCCTGGTGGAAGATTGAATGATGCAACAATCTGAGGTTCGCGCAAACGCATAAAGTCGTTTAAGATGCGCGTTCGTCTATAAGCATTACAGGTTGACAACGTGTCTCAACGCTTCAAGAGGCCGGCGCTGCTCGCGCTGGCCGCTTCCTCCGCCATTGCCATCGTTGGCGGCGGCTTATTTGCCTACTATTCAAATTCCGGTAATGACAGCCGCACCGGTGCGCGCGGCCTGATCGGCAAGCTGGCCAGCGCGGTTAAGAAATCCGGGCCCAAAGCCACAGTGCCCGGCTGGCCCGCGTTGGTGACGACGTTTGCCGGCGATGGCGGCATAGGCTATACGGACGGCAAGGCTGCTGGTGCGCGCTTTGCCGACCCTTTCGGCCTCGCGGTGGACCCAGTCGGCAACCTGTATGTGGCTGATGCCGGCGACAACAACCGCATTCGCAAGATCACGCCGGATGGCATTGTCACTACATTAGCTGGCGGCGCAGAGGGCATGGCTGACGGGCAGGGTGCGGCGGCTTCCTTTAACACGCCTTCCGGCCTCGCAATAGACGGCGCCGGCAACCTGTATGTGGCCGACACCGGCAATAACGCGATACGCAAGATCAGTGCGCAAGGCCTGGTGACGACCTTGGCTGGCGACGGCAAAGCAGGTTACCGTGATGGCGCGGCGGCGCAGGCGCAGTTCAATGGGCCGATAGGCGTGGCGGTGGATGGCAAGGGTAACGTGTACGTGGCCGATACTTATAACGACCGTATACGGTTGATTACCGCAGACGGCCAGGTGAAGACGCTGGCCGGCGGTGATGCGCCCGGTTATCAGGATGGCCCGGCAATGGCTGCTCTGTTTGATACGCCTTGCGCGGTGGCAGTGGACGGCAAGGGCCAGGTTTATATTGCAGACACTAAAAACAATGCGATCCGTACCTTGGGCAGTGACGGACAGGTAAAAACACTGGCGCGCGCTGCTACCGATGAGCGCACCGAGCTGCTGAGGCGGCCGCAGGCGCTGGCGCTGACGCATGATGGTTTTCTGTATGTAGCCGATGGCTCGCATGGCCGCATCCTCCAGGTATCCCCGGCGGGCGAAACTACGGCGCTGCCGGATTTGGGCGTCGATGCTGCATACTCAACAGAGAGTAATGTGCGGCTGCGTAACCCGGCCGGTATCGCCCTCAGGAGTAACGGCAGCGATGACAGCGATGGCAGCCTGTACGTAACGGACGCAGCGCGGCGCATCGTGCGCAAGATCAGCCCGCATCTGGCGGCGCAACTGACGGCGCAGGAAAGGGCTGTGCAGGCGGCTGACTTAGCTTCAACGCCCCCTGCGTCACCATTGGCGCAGCAGTCTGCCAAGGCGGGCTTCCTGTGGCCGGTGAAACCGCAGCGCGCGTGGCATGAAATAGTCGGTACGGTGGGCGAGGTGCGCGGCAATTATGACGGCGAAAGCCGTGATCATTTCCACGCAGGCGTGGACGTGCAGGCAGACATGGGCGAGCCGGTGCTGGCGGTGGCTGATGAAAAGGTCAGCAACCCCTTGCCGAACTGGGGTTTTGGCAGCCTGAGCGAAGGGTTGGCCATGGACGCGATGAGCTATATCCACATGCGTGTTGGGCGCACGCCGAAGAACAAGCCAGTTGATGCTGCCCGTTTCCAGTTGCTGGACGACGACAAGGGCCGCCCGGCACGGGTGCGCGTCAAGCGCGGCACGCGCTTCAAGACTGGCGACATGCTGGGCACCGTCAACCGCATGTTCCATGTGCATCTGGACTACAGCCCTTATGGCATGGCCGAGAATGCGCTGGCGTTGCATTTCATCGACTTTGCCGACAGTGTGCCGCCGCATATCGATAGCATACGGGTGGTCGATGCTGCCGGGCAGCGTTATAGCGTGAAGCGCAACGGCCGTATTGTCGTGTCCAGGGGCGCTGCGGGCGCTGGCATCATTGTTGATGCCTACGACCAGATGGACGATAACCTGGCGCGACGCCGGCTGGGCTTGTACCAGTTGGGCTACCAGGTGCTGCACGCAGACGGCTCACCGCTGCCGGGGTTCGAGAAGCCGCTGGTCAACATGGTATTCAACCGGCTGCCGCAGGACCGCGAGGCTGTCAAGATTGCGTATGCGGACAGCAGCGGCATTACCGTATATGGCAGTGCTGCTACCCGTTTCCTGTATGTGGTGACCAATACCGTACGTGACGGCATCGCCACGGAGGGCAGCTGGAAAACTTCTAGCTTGCCGCCCGGCGATTACCTGCTGCGCATTTTTGCCGCCGACTTTGCTGGTAACCAGGCGACGGCTGGGCGTGACCTGCCGGTGACCATCGAGTAGTTATTCGAGACCCGACAGGTTCGCCTCCGCACATAAGGGCGTAAAGCCGCCCTTGTATAATTTTATTTGGCTTGAGCAAATGACTGATGACTCCAGAAAACCGTAAAACCAATTCAGAAACCTTGCTGCACAAGCGCGGCATCCGTATCAACCTGCAACTGCCTTTGACGGAGAGCGACGAAGAAGTCAGCCTGCGCTCCAGTGACGATGTGCTGCGGCGCATGGTGGCGCTATGGTGCGTGTCCGGCGCGGCCGAAGCCGCACTGGCGGCAGACCGTGCAGCTTTCGAACGCTTTAGCCACTATGCCGCGCAGCGTGAGGCTGAGCGTGCCGGCTGGCTTTCCGCCCGCGAGCATGCCTTCCTGTCTGGCGCTTTTCCAGAAGGCGAACAAGCCTTGCAGCAGTGCGCTGGCTTTGTGCAGTGCCGCGAGAGTTTGTTCTTCCTCGGGTGGTGCGCCGGCATTGTCAGGAAGGTTGATTTGCCGGGCTCGGCCTCCAGCCTGAAAGCATTGTTACCGCTGCTGCCGCAAAACATGGAAGCACCGGACCGGCTGCAACAGGCAATCCGGCTGCGCTCCAAGCGCGAAATTTTGGGCTGGACCGATCTGCTGTACCGGCTGCACTGGGCAGTGCGCCACGCCAGCCTGATAGGCAAGGTCGTGCCAGGCAGCCTGGATGCTGGCGTCGTGCAAACCTGGCATCAGGCCGTGAACTGGATCACCGGCTATGACGATGAAGATGACTGGGATCTGGTTGCCACTGATACCTGAACTGTACCGGCAGAGTCGCTTGCGTCCCTGTGTCATTTTCTCGTCGCTACAGATGATGAGCGTGCTTCAGAAAACGCTGTTTTCTACGTTATAGAATGATCTGGCCTTGACCGGTGTAGGCTGTTTTTTGTCTAACTGTCAGAACTACCAGTTGCGCTCAGATCGGATGTCCTGTATCGAGTAAGAGGTAGTGCAATAGGAAAAAATAATATTATAAGTATGGATACTGGTTTTGCCTCGCGGCTGAAGCAACCAGGGGAATTGTCTTTCAGCATGCCATAGATAGTGCGATGGCGTGTCAAGAGCAAGAGATGTTTGTATGCCGATCGTTCGACCTTAACGACCATCCTATGACACTCACTAAAATTGACGAACCCAAAAAATCGCCCCATCTGCTGATCATCGACGATGAAAAAGAAGTGGGAGAATTTGCAGGAATAGTAGCGCAATCATTAGGCTTTGAATTTACCGCCACCACCAACGCCGAAGATTTTCTGAAGGCGCTGGATGATGACATTACCCTCATCATGATGGACCTGATGATGCCGGACATGGACGGCATTGAACTGTTGCGCCTGCTGGGTCAGCAGAAGTGCAGGACCACGGTGATCCTGATGAGCGGCTACGACAAGCGGGTACTGGAAACCGCTGAGGAGCTGGCGCAGACGCTAGGACTGTCGGTGGCCGGCCATTTGCAGAAACCCTTCAGGCTGGCGGAGCTGCAAAAGCTGCTGAAAGGCTATGCGCTGCTCAACGTAGCGCCACCGGTGGCGCGCCAGGCTAGCAAGGCCGTCACCAAGGATGAACTGTTGCGCGCGATGGTGCGCGAAGAATTCATCCTGCATTACCAGCCGCAGCTTGATATAGCGACCGGCCAGGTCATAGGAGTGGAGGCGCTGGTGCGCTGGCAGCACCCGGAACGCGGCCTCGTGTACCCGGACGACTTCATTCCGCAGGCCGAGGTATTGGGGGTCATTGATGAACTGGGCTGGTATGTTGCGCGCCTGGCGTTGAGCGAGATCCGGCAGTTTGTCAACAAGGAAGGCACGCTGCTGAAGCTGTCACTGAACGTGTCGCCGCAATCCCTGCACGACCTGCGCTTGCCGGACACCTTTGTCGCGCTAGCGCGCCAGTACGGCGTGGCGCCGGAAAACGTGGTGCTGGAAATTACCGAGAGCGGGCTGATCAAGGAACTGTCCAGCGCACTGGACATCCTGACGCGGCTGCGCATGAAGCGCGTGCACCTGTCGATAGATGATTTCGGCACCGGCTACGCGATGATGCAGCAGCTGCGCCATGTACCGGCGACCGAACTTAAAATCGATAAATCCTTTGTACACGACATGCACCAGTTGAACAGCGCCAGGGTAGTGGTGCGCAAGACGATAGAGATAGGCCACGAGCTGGGAATGAAGATTGTGGCAGAAGGCGTGGAGACCAGAGAGCAGCTGGAGTTCCTGCGGCTTAACGGCTGTGATATCGCGCAGGGTTTTTTCTTTAGCCGGCCTATCCCCGCGCCGGCGCTGCTGGACTGGATGCAGCACTACGCGCCTTTCAATTTCTGATCCCCATGTAAAAAGAGGTGGATAAAAAGAAGGTAAATCAATGCCGGCTACATGCCGGCATTTTCATTGGCGGCAGGCGCTACAGGTGCGCCCTAAGTCGGCAACGACACATTCGTTTGCAAATGTTTGCAAATCGATGCAGGCTTGTCTGCCATACTCCAATACACACTATTCGACTCGCCAGCACAGCGGTTTTTGGTGAAGCAACGAGGCTGGTCATTTCCTTGTGGAATTAGTCTCGTTGTAAAAAACCAACTTCGGCGGACGCAGTACAATGGTCTTGAACCCCGATGATAAGAGGTCGCCCAAAAGCCATTTGTGCAGCCATTCGTGTCGCCATTTTGTAGCCATGCAGTAATGGCTGCATGCAATGCGCGTTGCGGCTATCGGGGCTGATTAACTGCAGGCAACCGAACCGGCAGCTACGCTGAAAGGAGTTCCGCATGCGTACCGACTCTGACGATGTGCTAGAGCACGCGCTGCAACAGCAGCAGCGGCAGCAGCAACGCCAGCAGATTCAGGAAGCAGAAGACCGTCGCCTGGCGGAATTGTCGCACTATGCGGTGATGACGGACAAATCCGATCCCAACCTGGATTTCCTGACGCAGCTTGCCGTCAAATACACCGGATCGCAAATCGGCGGCATCAGCATTGTTTACCAGTCGCAGATTTGGCTGCCATCCCGCGTCGGCGTGGATGCCGACCACGTACCCCGCGCCGGGTCATTTTGCACGCAGGCAGTGGGCGCCAATGCCGAATGGTTTGAGATAGAAGATGCCCGCAGTGACATCCGTTTCTGCAACAACCCCCTTGTCAAACTCGTGCCCGGCTACCGCCACTATGCGGCGGCACTGCTGAGCGGAGCGCGCGGCTACCTGCTGGGAACCTTATGGGTCATGAGCGAAAAGCCGAGAATACTGGATGACGAGCAGCGCACCACGCTGCAGGCTTTGGCCAGGCAGGTTGTCAGTATTCTGGAATTGCGCTATTGCAATGACGTGACCGGCATGTCCAACCGCGCGACCTTCCTGCACCATTTGCAACTGGGGCTGGCGGCGGACAGCGGCCAGCATGTGGTGGTCGGTTTTGCCGATCTGATGGGCTTTCGCCAGTTTAATGATGTGTTCGGCCGCGAGACCGGCAATTGCCTGCTGCGGCTGATGGGCGAGCGTTTCAGTAAGTGGGCCGGACCCAAAAACCTGGTCGCGCATCTGGGCGGAGACAAGTTTGCCTTTGCGCTGTTCGGCGAGCGGACTGCCTCGATGGAACAGCTGGAAAAATTGAAAACCATCGTCAGCGCACCCATACAGCTGAATAACGTGGGCAGCCGAGTGCTGCATGCGCGCGTCGGTATCGAACATCTGGATACGCCTTTTGCCGGCGCGCCGGCCGCCTTGCTGGATGCTGCCGATACCGCGGCGTCTTCCATCAGCAGCAATCTGCTGCGCACCACCATCAAAGAGTATGGGCTGGAGCTGCTGGAGCGTTCGCATCTGATCATGGAGTTGCAAAGTGCACTGAACCGTGAGAACCGGCACGGTGCGCTGGTCGTGCATTACCAGCCGCAGGTCAATTACCGCAGCGGCGAACTGATAGGCATGGAGGCGCTGGTGCGCTGGCAGCATCCGGTCAAAGGTCTGATCTTGCCGGATACTTTTATTCCGCTGGCTGAGAGCACGAACAAGATTTACCCGCTGGATTGCCTGGTGCTGGAGCAGGTCTGCAAGGACATGCGGCAGTGGATGGATGCCGGGCTGGACATCGTGCCCGTTTCGCTGAACATGTCGCGCGCGTCCTTGCTGCACCCAAGCATGGCCGCCGACCTGCGCGCGGCGATGGATAAATACCGTATTCCCGGTTACATGCTGGAACTGGAAATTACTGAAAGCCAGTTGCTGGAAACGCAGGATCTGCTGTCGGCACGGGTGGATGAGTTTCGCGAGTTGGGCGTGCGGATTGCCGTTGACGATTTCGGCACCGGTTATTCCAACCTGGATGCGATCAACAGCTTTCCTTTTGACCGTCTGAAGGTGGACCGGCAGTTCGTGCACGGCGTCGCGGGCAATACGCGCATCGCCGGCCTGTTCCACCTGATACAGGGCATTGCAGAGCTGTTTGATGCGGATCTGCTGTGTGAAGGGCTGGAAGATGCGGCAGACCTGCAATGGCTGTCACGGCGTGGCGCCAATTGCGTGCAGGGCTGGTATTTCAGCAAATCACGCACGCCGGAAGAGATTGTTGGCCTGCTGGCCCGCCTGCGCGAGCGCCCGGCCGGAGGCAAGGTGCTGACGGCGGAAGAATTGCGCGACCTGCTGAAAGATTGAAGCGGCAGAACGCAGCTTCAGAGATTATTTTTTAAACTCCTGCTTATACGTCCCGCTTATAAGTCCATATAGGCCATGCCACCGGCGTTGCTGATCTCCAGCCTTTCTTCCAGCAGCTTCTTGTCGCCCTTGCGGAACTCGAGGAACTCCAGGCCGATGCGGAACAGCTGCTGCGACAGGATCGTGTAATTCATGCGGCAGCTGATTTCCAGGATTTTTTCACGCGTGCCCGCATTCAGCGGCGGCAGCGCCAGCAGCAGAATGACCTTGCCTTCATAAAAGACGTTGTGGTCGCAGTGGATGCTGAGTCCGCCGAGGGAAATGTCATTGACGCGGCCATGGAAGGTTTTCTTGCCATTGCCGCCTTCATACACGATTGCCATGCGCCACTTGACCAGGTAGCGCTTGTGCGCGCGCACGGTGGTGCGCGGCAGCTTGGACGCAAAAAAAGGCACAGGGGCGGGCGGCGTTGCGCTCACTTCCTGTTCTTCCCGGTTCAGGCCCTGGAGTATGCGCAGGCTGTCTTCTACCGCTTGGTCTACATCTGGGTTTTTCATGTGTGCATCTATCCTGCATGACAGCCAGCCGCGCGTTACCTGAGTCTGTCAGGTTTGCCAAGTCTGCGCGCTTGAGCTCGAATGCAAAAATTATAAGCGGAAAACATGCCATATTGCTCAGGCATCGTTGACTTTTGGGCGCAGCATGCCCGGCCTGCGGCCTTCACCTAACCGGCATTCACCGGTCTCTATCACGAATGATAGGGGAATATTTGTCTCGCGGCAATTCTATTATTGTTTTTTTATTATTTTTGATTTTTCCAAAAAAAACTAAAACGGCACAGTCTCCTGTGAAGACTGTGCCGTTTTACATGCTTGCCAGGCACCTGTTATGCCAGTTGCCGGGCTACTTTTACTTGCTGAGCGAATCCGCGAGTGCGCCAAACGCTGCATCCGTCAGCGGGATGTTGGCAATATTGCCGGCAATGGGGTGCGAAGAAAACTTGGCGATCACGAGCTCAGCCTTGGGGTTGATATAGATGCGCTGGCCGTGGATGCCGCGGGCATCAAAAACGCCGTCCTTGTTACCTGATACCCACCACATGCTGCGATAAGAATAACCGCTGCCGTAACCTGCCACGTTCGGATAACCGGCCTTGGCAAACTTGGCCGGATCACCGCCTTTGCGGATGTCTTCCACAACGGAGGCCGGCACGATCTGCTGGCCGTTGAACTTGCCGCCCAGGCGCATCATCTCGCCGAAGCGCGCCATATCGCGCAGCGGCAGATTCAGGCCGCCGCCGCCGGATTCGGAACCGATGGAGTCCACGCTGAAGTAAGCATCATTTTCCGCACCCAGCTTTTGCCAGATTTTTTCAGACATCAGCACAGACGCCGATTTGCCGCTGGCGCGTTTGATGATCCACGTCAGCACTTCGGCATTGGCGGTCTTGTAGGCAAAGGCTTCACCATGGTTGCCTTCTTTTTTCAGCTTGACGAGGAATTCATAAAAATTCTTCGGTCCCGTATAGCCGGGTCCTACCGGCAGCATGCCGCCTGAACGGGCATAGTCGAATACCTCGGCTTTCGGGTTCGCATAATCTTCCGAATACTGCACGCCTATCGTCATATCCATGACCTGGCGCACGGTGGCATCGCCATAGGCGCTGTCCTTCAGTTCGGGAATGTATTTGGTGACCGGCGCGGCAGGGTCCAGCGTTCCTTCGGCAGCGAGAATGGCTGCCAGCGTGCCGATAAAGGATTTCGTGACTGAGAAAGCTGTGTGCGGCAGCTGCGGTTCGGCGCTGCCGCTGTATTTTTCATAGATGACTTTACCCTTGTGCAGTACGATGATGCTGTCGGTATAGGTGCGGGCCAGCATATCGGCCCACGTGGCCTTGGCGCCCTTGTCGTCGGTAAAACTTAGCTGATCCAGGTTTTTCATTTCTACCGGCAGCACGGTCGGTGCGCTGCTACCACGCCACACGTTCACCGTTGGCACCATTTCGCGCATGTGCGAGAACGACCAGCGGGTGCGCGGGAAGCTGTAGAAACTGCCGTTGCCGAAGGTGACGACCTTGTCTGGCGGTGGCGGGAACCCCTGCATCCAGCCTAGGGCTTTAGAGTCAGTGCCGGCCGGGTCGGGCAGGGTGGGAGCGGCTGCCGGGGTGGATTGCGCCAGGCTGGCATTGCCAGTGGCGAGGGCGGCAAGAACGGTGGCTGCGGCCATGGTAGCTTTCATGAGGTCTCCGAGTTTGATTTTATTTTGGTTTATTTTATTTTAAGGCTCACCATTAAACCGTATCAATTGTTACATTACAACCGCATTATTTTCACGGATGTTGTGTGTTTCCAAAATAGCGCTGCAGATGACTGAATGCATCTACTTTGCATAAGAATATGTTTACAATCGGGGCTCCCACCGGAGCAAAGATGAAGATACGCACCCAGTTGATGTTTATCGCCGCGGCCACGCTGTTGCCGGTCGTCGTATTTTCCGCCGTGGCGCTGAACCTGTTGCTGGAGGCAGAGCGCAATGCTGCGTTGAAAAACCTGCGCGAAGCCGCGCGCGCGATGGCGCTGATCGTGGATAGCGAGCTTGGCAATGCAGACACGGCAATGCGCGTGCTGGCGACGTCGCGGGCTCTGGCAAAAAAAGACCTGAACGATTTTTACGAGCAGGCCAAAGCCGCCGACCGCGGCCCCGGTTCTTGGACACTGCTGTTCAGCTACACCGGCGAGCAGATGATCAACACCTTACTGCCGTTCGGAAATACCTTGCCCACTCCGGCGGACTTGCTGCATGCGCAGGCCAGCAAGCTAGAGCTGAAGGGAGTGCTGGAAGGCGTGGCGGGCAACCGCACCTATGTGTCCAATCTGCTCAGGAGCCCGGTGACAGGCCGGCTGGTCACGACCGTCAATGTGCCGGTGTTGTTGCCGGGCGATATGAAATATGTGCTGACAAAGACCTTTGCCGCCGATTATTTTGCCCGGGTGCTGACGCATGGCAATATCCCTGCCAGCTGGACGGTGGCGATCATCGACCGTGAAGGCAACTTCATCAGCCGCAGCCGCAACTCCGAGCAGCTGGTGGGCAAGCAAGCACGGCCGGAGCTGATTAAAGCGGCGCGGGATGCGCAGCAGGGCCAGATCCGGCACCTGACGCTGGAGGGCATGGATTCGTATGATGTGTTTGTGCACTCCGCGCTGGCTGGTTGGACCGTGGCGATTGCTGCGCCGGCAGATCAGATTGAGTTGTCGGCGCGCCGTGCCGTCAAGCTGGCAGCGCTGGGCTTGCTGGCCGCGATCCTGATGGCGGCTGTCACGGCGGCACTGGTCAGCCGCAGCCTGGTGCGCGCGATTGCCGGCGCCGCGGCATCTGCAGCGGCAATCGGCCGGGCCGAAGTGCCTGCTGAAAGCATTGCCGATATTGAGGAAATAGACAAACTGCATGCGGCGCTCAACAATGCGGGCGTGCTGCTGCGGCAGGAGTTGCAGTCGCGCCAGCGCGCCGAGGCAGAGCGTGAGGCGCTGCTGGGCAACGAGCAGCAGGCGCGCCAACTCGCAGAGCAGCAGAATACCGCCAAGGACCAGTTCCTGGCGCTGCTGGGCCATGAACTGCGCAATCCGCTGAGCGCCATCAGCGGCGCCATACGGCTGATGCAGATGCAGCCAGCCCATGGCGTCAATTCCCAGCACATGCAGCGGGCGCAGGAAATCATCGAACGCCAGAGCAAGCATCTGAGCCATATTGTGGATGACCTGCTGGATCTCAGCCGCATGAGCATGGGCAAGATCTCGCTGAACAGGAAACCGCTGGACCTGGCACGTGTCGTCAAGGCTTGCGTGGATGCGCTGCACACCACGGGCCGCACCAATGCCTACGCGGTGTCGGTAGCAGTGGAATCCGCGTGGGTGGACGCCGATGCTACGCGGCTGGAGCAGATCATCAGCAACCTGATCGGCAACGCGCTTAAATTTACGCCGGCCGGCGGCAAGATAGACATCAAGCTGAAAGCAGAGGCCGCCTCCAACACGGCCGTGCTGCTGATCCACGACAACGGCATAGGCATTTCCGGCGAGTTGCTGCCGCGCGTTTTTGACGCTTTCGTGCAAGGCGTAGCGCAATCCGACAAGGCACTGGGCGGTCTCGGCATAGGCCTGCATCTGGTGCGGCAACTGGTGCAGCTGCACGGCGGCGAAGTCAGCCTGGTCAGTGCCGGAGTCAACCAGGGCACAACGGTACTGGTGCGGCTGCCCCTGCTGCCTGAAGAGGCAAGGAGCGCGAACCTGCCTGCAGTGACCGAAAGCGGTATCCCGGCGCCGCTCAGCATCTTGCTGGTGGAAGACAACCGCGATGCGCGCGAGATGATGGCGGCCTTGCTGGACATGCATGGCCACCAGGTGATCGAAGCAGAAACCGGCGAGCAGGGCGTGTTGCGGGCGCTGGAATACAAACCCGGCATTGCCGTCATCGACATTGGGCTCCCCGACATAGACGGCTATCAGGTTGCCGCCCGCATCCGCAGCCACCCGGCCTTGCGCGGCACCACGCTGATTGCATTAACGGGTTATGGGCAACTGGCCGACAAGCAGCGCGCGCTGGGAGCAGGGTTTGACTATCACCTTGTCAAGCCTGTGGATATAGACCGATTAATGGACATTATTCGCGGCAGCTCTGCAGCAAGCCGCTTGTCGGCTGGGCTGGCAGCGGGGTCGTCAGAGTAGCCGGGAAGGGCGCTGCAGTTCGTGCTTGAGTACGTTGATAAGGTCCACCAGATGGTAGGGTTTAGCCAGCACGCGCACGCCGGGTATACCGACTGCCTGTTCGGTGTAGCCGGTGGCCAGCACGATGCGGCTGCCGCGGAAACGCGCGGTAATGGCCTTGGCCAGCGCGATGCCGTCAGTGGCGCCGGGCATGACGATGTCCGACAGGATCAGGTCGAAAGCGGTGCCGGATTCGAGGATGCGCAGCGCCTCGTCGCCATCCCTGGCTACGGTGACGCTGAGGCCGGCCAACTCCAGCGCAGGCCGTACCGTTTCGCGGATCAGCGTATCGTCTTCCACCAGCAGCAGCGTAGCGGCGGGCATGGTCTGGCTGGCGTCTTCCTTGATCGGCTTGGGTGCAGGCACTTCCCCTTCCGAGCGTGGCAGGTAGATGCTGACCACGGTGCCTTCGCCGGCTTTGCTGTTCAGCGTCAGCGTGCCGCCGCTCTGCCTGGCGAAACCGTAGGCCTGCGGCAGGCCCATGCCTGAACCTTTGCCCATCATCTTGGTGGTGAAAAACGGGTCCAGCGCCTTGCTGGAGACCTCATCGCTCATGCCGGCGCCGGAATCGCTTAGCTTGATGCAGACGTAATCGCCGGCTTCCAGCGGATCTGCCGGCTGCGTCAGAATGTCGTTATGGATGGACAGTTGTATGATGCCTCCCTGCGGCATTGCATCACGTGAATTCATGATCAGGTTCAGCAGCGCCAGTTCAAACTGCAGCGGGTCCAGCCGCACCGGCCATACATCTTGCTCCATGTCCAGTTTCAGTTCCATATTGCTGGGCAGCGCGCCTTTCAGCAGGGGCAGGGCGCTGTTCAACTGGAGTGTCATGTCCACGGTTTCCAGTCTGGCTTCCTGCGTACGGCCAAACGCCATCAGCTGCGACGCTAGCTGTGTGCCCTGTTTGACGGCGCGCTGGCAGGTGGCGATCAGCGCGGTGGTTTTTTCATCCTTGCTGGTCATCGCGGCGACCTGCAGGCCGGTAGTCAGTGTTTGCAGCACATTGTTGAAATCATGTGCAATGCCGCCAGTGAGCCGCCCGAGCGATTCCAGTTTTTGCCCCTGCAGCAGCGCCCGCTGTGCAAGCTGCGCATCGGCCACGGCCAGCTCCACGCGTCGCTCCAGCTCCCGCTTGGCATCATGCAGATCGGCCGAAGCCTTGCGCAGCGCGGCATGCACGGCATCCATTTCCTCGATATCGAAATCATGCGGCTCCACCGTCTCGCCACGGCCCAAGCCTTCTGCCGCCAGCCGCAATACCTGTGCCGAATTGCTGGTGCCGGCCGCCACCCACAGCGCCGCCCAGATGGCGCAGCCCAGCAGGAAGAGTGACAGCAGGCCCATCATCTTGGTGGTGTCAATAGCCGCTTGTTGCAAGTCCTTACGCGGCACGCTGACGACAAAGGTCCAGTCCGAATTGGGAGCCTTGCTGAAAAATGCATACACGGCTTCACCGCTGAGCGCCGTGCCTTCGTTGAAACCGTCGGTGTTTTTCCGCATCTTGTCCAGGATGGGCCCACTGGCGCGGCGGCCGACAAATTCCTGGGGCTGCTTGCTGCGCGCCACCAGGACGCCGGTGCTGTCAACGATGGCGCCTATCCAGTTGGACGGCAGCCGCTGCTCATCGAATACCGATTGCAGGATGTTGGCATAGATGCCCATGTCGAGGTAATAGGCGACATTACCGTTGCGCAGCACCGGTATCTGTATGGAAAAGCTGTTGCGTTTGCTGATAGGGGCGAAATACAGATTGGACACGATGGTGCCCTGGGGGCCGTAGCGTTCACGCATCTCGCGGATAATGGGTAACACCGGCTGGTCTGCGGAGCCGAATGGCAGCCGCGTATTGAGCAGCACCTTGCCGCTGGGGTCGTGCAGGATGATCGCGCTGTCGGTGGTAGCGGCAATCCTCTGCGCTTGCCGGTAAAAGCTGGGCAGGTCGCCATCTTCCAGGCTCTGCGAGATCGACAGCGTGCGCAGGATCGCCTCACGCCGCGCAATTTCCTTGTCCACCACCAGCGCCATCGCCCGCGTCACCTCGCGCATGTTCTGCTTGTTGGCATGCTGCGCTTCCATATATACATAGGCGATGCTCGCTGCCGCAGTGATGATGGCGGGGACTAGCACGGCAAGAACCAATATCAAGAGCCTGGAGCGAATGCGCATTTATTCATTTCGCAGTTGGGATAAAGCTAGTCTAACAAATTCTGCGAATCGGGTGTCTTTGATACAGATTTGTTACTTTTATATTTAGGCCCGGGGAGGGCTGATAACAACGGACAGCGATTTGCCTATCGCGATTTTTTTGCAAATTTTGACGCCAGGCGAAGCAGTCAGGCCTGGGCTTCATGGCAAACTGCTTCAATATTGTGGCCGTCCGGACCAATAACGAAAGCGGCATAGTAGTTTCCGCTGTAATTCGGGCGAAGGCCGGGCGCGCCATTGTCCTTGCCGCCCGCCTGCAATGCAGCATGATAGAAAGCGTCGACCTGCTGGCGATTCTCGGCCATGAATGCCAGGTGCAGTGGCGCCGGCTTATCCTTCGTCTGGTACAGGCACAACGAGGGCTCTTCCTTGCCGCAAAGCTCAACGCCGTACGCCGGCGCGCCCTCCGCGACTATCGCTACGCCAAGCGGCTCCAGCGCCCTGACGAAGAACTCCCTGCTTGCTGCATAGTCGCTGACTCCGAATTTGACGTGGTCAAACATGCTTTCTCCTGTAGTGAGTGGGCCTGTGTATTACCGGGCCTGGGGTTTTAATTCAGCATGCAGCTAAATATAAGCGCTCAGCTATTGAAATTCAATTCAACAATGCAGTCTCACCGTTATCGCGGCAAAAGTCCCGCCGCGCGATAGCCATCGATGATCGTGTCGTAGAGCGCGATATCAGCGCGGCCCCTCGCGGTAAGCTGCGCGCCGACGACGGCAGAAAAGATGGCGAAGGCCCGTTTTTGGCTGTCGCCGGAACTGACCAGGCCAGTGGTGGTTAATACCTTGCTCAGCCATGCGATATTCACATCCGCAAAAGCCTGCACTTCTTTTTTCACTATATCCGGCAAGTCATCATATTCGGCTGCCATGAAACTGCACAGGCACATGCGGTTGCCGGTTTCAAGCGCTTTGCGAAACGTATCCGGGTATTGGCTCAGACATTGAACAGGATCTGGGGATTCGGCC
>JAYSKH010000217.1:0-11770 GCA_043726505.1 Undibacterium sp.
CTTCCACGACGACTTGCAGCCGCATTTCAAGGAACAGCTGATCGACCTGTGGAACGGCAAGCAGTTCCACCAGCGAGAAGTGGTCAACTATGCGCTGACCGGTGAACAACTGCACGTACACCTGCAATTTTCCATTCTGCCCGGCCATGAAAAAAACTGGGACCAGATACTGATCGCACTGACCGATATCTCGGCGCGCAAGAAGGCAGAGACCTATCTGGAATTTCTCGGCAAGCACGATGCACTGACCAAGCTGCATAACCGCGCGTTCATGGTCGATGAGCTAAACCGGCTGGAGCGTAAGGGGCCGCATCCGGTCACGGTCATCATCGGCGATCTCAATGGCCTGAAAGACGCCAATGACCAACTGGGCCACGCAGCAGGCGACTCGCTGCTGCGCCGTGTGGGGGAAGTACTAGGCAAGGCAGTAGATAAGCCTAACCATGCGGCCCGCATAGGCGGCGACGAATTCGCCATCATCATGCCTGCCAGCGAAGAACGCGATGCGTTGGCACTGATAGACAGTATCGAAGAGCTGATAGAAATCAATAACCAGTTCTACTCAGGCTCATTGCTTAGTATGTCTATGGGTTCTGCGACGAGCCGGCCCGGAGAAAGGCTGGAAGCCGTCGTGCAAAGAGCCGACCAGATGATGTACAAGGGCAAGCGCGAATATTATGCCGCTGTCAAAGGCTCCGACCGGCGGCATGAAGATAGTTGAACAGGAAATGCGCTGAGTCCGGTGACGCCTTTGGTTTATGGTGACGCCGGCAGGCAAATTGTGTACAACTGTGTCGTAACAACTTGCAACACATTTCACGTCAACAGCTTGAAACCTGGCCGCGTTATATGAGCACGTAGGGACTGCCTACGATAACCACCAGATAGGAATACACCATGAACAAGCTGATCGCCACCCTCGTTGCTGCTACCTTTGCCATGGGTACAGCGTTCGCTCAGACACCTGCCAAACCAGCTGCGCCTGCCGCACCTGCTGCTTCCGCAAAAGCTGCGACATCAGCGACCGCCGCCGCTCCAGCCGCACCGGCAGCCAGCGCATCCGCTGCAGCGCCTGTTGAAAAAACGGTCAAAAAAGCCAAGCACGCAAAAGGCAGCAAGCACGCAGCGGCCAAAGATGCCAGCGCCAGCATGACAGCAGAAACAGCAAAACCAGCGCCTACCAAATAAGCTATCTGCTGAATGCGCGGTATCTGAAGTAAAAATCCGGCAAATTCAATTGTCGGATTTTTTTATTGCCGGTGCAGATTCGCATGCCGGACTACCGGCGTCGTATAGGCTGTTTGCCTTCTTCCCTGCCTCTTCCCCTGTCCATTTTTCAGTTCATTTTCAAACCGCGCGTCCGCGAGAGCCATCCATCGGCCCTGCCTGAACATATCTTGTCTGCCGCGGCCCTTTCAGCGAAATGCGCCGGATGCTGGTAGCATCACCCTATTTTTACGTTGCAAAATTCTGGGTGTGGATAAAAAATGGCTAGCCAAATTGCCAATAAAAACAACAACGATATTAACGGTATCAACGGTATAGCAGACAGCGATGGCTTGCCAGACAGGGAACGGCGCTGGGCAATGGCGTCGATAGCGATAGGCGTCAGCATGGCGACGCTGGATACGGCGATTGCCAATACCGCACTGCCCAACATGGCTGCACAGCTGAACGCGACGCCGGCCGATTCGGTATGGATCGTCAACGTGTACCAGCTGGCGATGGTGGCCACGCTGCTACCGTTTGCAGCGCTGGGTGAGATCGTCAGCTATCGGCGCATCTGTCTTTTCGGTTTGGCGCTTTTCACGATTGCATCACTGGGCTGCGCCTGTGCGTGGAACCTGCCTTCACTGATTGTTGCACGGCTGTTCCAGGGCGTAGGCGCCAGCGCGATCATGGGCGTCAATACTGCGTTGCTGCGGCTGATTTATCCTTCCAGGCTGCTGGGCAGGGGTTTCGGTTTCAATTCGCTGGTGGTAGCGGTGGGTTTTGCCGTCGGGCCGACACTGGCGTCGGTGATATTGTCGATCGCATCGTGGTCGTGGCTGTTTGCGATTAATGTACCGCTGGGCGTGGTCGCTGTATTTATAGCACGTAAGGCGCTGCCGGGGAGCAAGGCTGCCAGCCATAAATTTGACGCGCTGACAGCCCTCTACAACATCGGCGCCTTTGGCATGCTGATCCTGGTGTTCGGCGATGCCGCACACATGGTTGGTATGAAGACGGTGCTGCTGGAGGCAGCGGGCGCGCTGGTGTTCTTCATGTTGCTGTTAAAGCGGCAAGCGGGGCACCAGGCGCCCATGCTGCCGGTGGATCTGTTCCGCAGGCCGCTATTTACACTGTCTGCGCTGACTTCCGTTTGCACGTTCGCCGCGCAGGGCCTGGCTTTTGTATCGCTGCCGTTTTATTTTGAGGCAGTGCTGGGCCGCTCGCCGGTGGAAACAGGTTTTCTACTGACGCCGTGGGCGGTGCTGGTCGCCATCATGGCCCCTATCGCCGGCCGCCTGAGCGACCATTATTCTCCGGGCCTGCTGGGCGGTATAGGCCTGGCAGCGCTGTCGGCAGGGCTAGTATCTCTGGTCCTGATGCCGTATCACCCCTCCGTGTTCGACATCAGCTGGCGCATGGCAATTTGCGGCATAGGTTTCGGTTTTTTCCAGGCACCTAATCTGAAGGCGATCATGGGCAGCGCGCCGCCCGAGCGTAGCGGCGGCGCCAGCGGCATCGTTGCCACTGCGCGGCTGATAGGCCAGGCTTCCGGTGCGGCGCTGGTGGCGTTCTGCTTCATCATCTCCAGCAAAAACGGCGAAGCGCTTGCGCTAGGCCTTGGCGCAATCTTTGCCGCTGCCGCAAGCCTGGCCAGTTTTTCGCGGCTGTTTGTGACACGGAGCCAACAGAACGCTGGCTGAATTCGCGTTTAAAGCGGCCGATCTTTAAACATTGTGAAATTTTTGATAATCCCCGGCGTTTGTCACGTAACGGTCACACACGCTTGTTAGCATGATTTTTTTGTAACTAAGTTACGGGTAACTTGGTTCTATAAAACGATTCTTATAAAGCTAACCAAGGGGATATACATGCAGCATACTCGCACACAGCAGCTACAACGACAGGGCTTCCGCAGCCTTCCCGCATTAAAAACGCTGGCGGTTGCGGCAGCCGCACTCACGTCGCTTGCGCTGATGTCTGCGCCGGCGTTTGCTTCACCGTTTTTCGTGCCGGGCAACCTGGTCGTCAGCGTAGAGGGCAATGGCGTGTACGGCGCCACATCCGGCAGCTATACCGACAACCAGGCGTCGCCGCTGACGCTGTTCCAGTTCCAGACCAACGGCACCAGCAGCGCGTCCTACGTCAACTCCATGGTCCTGCCGCAGTCCAGTTCCGGTAAAAATTCCGCGGTCTCTGCCGAATACGGTTCTTCTTCCGAAGGCATGTTGCAATTGTCCGGCGACGGCAAGTACCTGACGATCATGGGTTACGGCATCAATGCCGCGACCTTCAACGCCAATCCTACGCAGTATGGTACTGCGCAGAATGACCCTACCAAGCCGAATGCACTGGCGCAATCCGGCAGCATGACCAACCAGACTGCCTACACGCCTATAGCCCGCGTTGTCGCGCTGATCGATGCCGCAGGAACCGTCGATTCTTCAACGACGCTATATAACGTTTTCAACGGAAACAATCCACGCAGTGCAGCTACGGTAGACGGCAGCTCGTTCTATGTGTCCGGCCAGGGTGTCAGCGGTGACAAGACCGGCGGCGTGTTCTATGCCACCAAGGGCAGCTCTTCCGCGACAGCGATTACCGGTCTGGATACCGACAGCCATGCGTCGGCGCAGGATACACGGGTAGTGCAGATACATAACGGCCAGCTGTATGTATCGGTAGACAGCAAACAGGGCAGCGGCAACAACCGCGATTTCATCGGCACACTGGGTGCGCCCGGCGCACTGCCTACCAGCCTGGCCAACGGCGGCAACGGTCCTACGCAGCTGACCGGCTATGCCGCCAGCGGCGCGGGCAAATTTACGATAACCGCGGCTAACGGCAACGGTATCAATGCGCCCGGTGCGCTGGTCAACCTGAGCCCTGAAAGCTATTATTTCGCCAATGCTTCCACATTGTATGTGGCAGACAGCGGCATTCCAAAAAATGACAGCGCACTGGCAAAAGGCGACACCCGCTCAACGACTTACGGCGACGGCGGCCTGCAAAAATGGGTCAACAGCAAACCTGACGGCAGCGGCACCTGGGTGATGGCCTATACGTTGTCCACCGGCCTGAACCTGGTCAAGAACGATTCCGCTTCCGGCACCACCGGGCTGCTGGGCCTGACAGGCCAGACCATGCCCGACGGCGAAGTGCAGCTGTTTGCCACTAATTACACGATAGGCGATACCGATCCTACTTTCCTGTTCGGCATCAGCGACCTGCTGTCGGCATCGGTAAAACCGGGCGACGAAGCTTTTACGCTGCTGGCATCCGCGCCTGCCGATTCAACATTTAAAGGCGTGTCCTTTGCACCGTCTTCAGTGCCTGAACCTGCCTCCGGCGCTTTGCTGTTGCTGGGTCTGGGCGGCCTGCTGGCCGCACGTCGCCGCAAGTCCATGTAATTTAGTAAATTGAATCATCTACCTATATGCCGGCCAGCGGCATATAGGTACGCCAGCGCACGGAAGCAGCTTGCGCGCGTCCTTAACATGGTCTTAACCTGCCTGTTGTGCCGTCTGTAGTTTGTATATTGCCGTGCTGGCTTTGTCCTTGAAAGTGCATGCCGCTGCAACAGGTTAATCATGACCTGTATCAGAACCGGTATCGCTTATGGCCTCACTGTATCTCGGTTGCGCCGGCTGGAGTGTTCCGCGCCAGCTGCCTGATCAGGCAGTACAACAGTTTCCAGCGCTACTGCCTTTCCAGCAGCAACTGCAGCACCAGCAGCAAGCGGAAAAGGATGACAGCCATCTACAGCGTTACGCATCGCTTTTTTCCGCAGTAGAAATCAATACTTCGTTCTACCGTTCCCACATGCCGGCGACCTATGACCGCTGGCGGCTCAGCGTGCCGGCGGATTTCCGTTTTTCCGTCAAGCTGCCGCGTTCCATTACCCATCTGCTCAGGCTGGCAAACTGCGACCACGAGCTGCGCAGTTTTGTGCAGGAGGTTGCTCATCTGCGCGAAAAGCTCGGTTGCCTGCTGATACAGCTACCGCCCAGCCTGCAATTTGAATCGCGCGTGGTCGAGCGCTTCCTTGCCAGCCTGAGGGCGCAGACAGAGGTGCCGCTGGCGCTGGAGCCCAGGCATCCCAGCTGGTTCACACCGGAAGCGTTTGCACTGATGCACACATACCAGCTAGCGCCCGTACATGCCGATCCCTCACCGGCAGGGCTGGATAACATCAGGTTGCCGGAGGTGTCTTCCATTGCGTCACCCTTCGTTTATTACCGGCTGCACGGCAGCCCGGATATGTATTACTCGGCCTATGACGGCGATTATTTGCAGGCTTTGCACACTACGCTGGCAGCGCAACAGCGGCTTGGAAAGCAGGTGTGGTGCGTTTTCGATAATACAGCGCAGGGTGCGGCATTCTGGAACGCCCTGCTGCTGAAGTCGCTGGGTTGAATTCCGATCGTCACTTTTCTCTACGGTGAATCTAATCGCACGTGTGATGATTCTCGATAATATAGGTCGCAAGATGTAAAAGACTCGACGTAATGGAGAACTGCAAATATCGGCCGCTACCACTATAAAGTGCTGAAATATTCTGTAGAGCGATATTGTGAGGTCGCATCTCCTTATGTGGTAGAAGAAATTTTTAGTGGCCCAACTTGACGCTGATATCGGGTTGGAATGGGTAGTCTAAAAGGTCGCCATGTGTTAGGGTGACCGCGGCCCAGCTCAAGAATTGATTGATATCTGTAAGTTCAGTTCAAGACATGGATTTTCGCCGTGAGGAGATAAATAATGAAAGTTGTTGGCTTGTATCGAGAACTTATTGTCGGAAATAATCGATCATTGGAGAGCATCCGATCAGTCATTAATCAACTTTCAAGCGAACAGTCAGAAATAATTGTTCGATACCTAAAAGCGGGTATCCCAGTATTCGACGTAATGGAGGCTAGTATTGATCCATTCGATAGCCGCACTCGAATTAGTGGGGGACCAAGTTTGGTTAGCGATGGTCATTGGGTTTGGAGAAGGGACTTAGCCCATTTCGTTGAAAAATACAGGATTGGCTTACCGCCTGATTTTATTGAGCATACGAATGTTTCGAGGAAATTTGATACCGATACATCGCGATTAATTACAGATAAATGGGAGGATGCATTGAAATCCTATGAGAATGCTGAGCGCTGGGTAGATTGATTTCCAAGAACCTTCAATCAACACACGCGCAGCATACCAAGTAAGTTGCTACTTCAGCACATTTCCATTTCCAGTTTTTGAGTGGAATGCATCTCCCAAATTGGATATCAACACGCGCTATTGCTTGTTGTGCTATTCAGGCAGAACGCGGCACCGCTGCAGACAAAGATTGTTCGCTTTGTAACGATAGGCTATATTGCTGACAAACCAACCCCCAAAGGAGAACAGTTTGAAAGCACAGATACAGAAACCCACTGGCGCGTTCATCGGCGCATCCTGGACCGCGTTGCTGGTAGGCGCTGTTGCTTTCATGATGGGCCTTTGGAATGCAGCCATGCAGCTCAATGAAAAAGGCTATTACTTCACGATCTTCATGTACGGCCTGTTCTCTGCCGTGTCTTTGCAGAAGTCAGTGCGCGACCGCATGGAAGGCATCCCGGTTACCGGTATCTATTTCGGCTTGTGCTGGCTGTCTACCGGGTTGGCGATCCTGCTGCTGGCAGTGGGCCTGTTCAATGCCACACTGGCGCCCAGCGAAAAAGGTTTTTATGCAATGGCTTTTCTGCTCAGCCTGTTTGCGGCGGTGGCCGTGCAAAAGAATGTGCGTGACCTGTCGATGCTGAAAGAAGAAGCCGCGCCGCAGGAAAACTGAGTCTGCAGAAAATTCGTTTAGACCGGCCTGGCTTGGCCTGAGCGAAGGCCGGCGCTTTCATGCTATCGTCATCCCCATGGCCCTGACCAATCTGCTGAGGCGCATAGACCTCACTACCTTGCAGCTCTTCCTGGCGATCCACGAAGAGCGCACGCTGACCCGCGCCGCCGAGCGCGAAGCGATCGCCGTATCCGCCGCCAGCAAGCGTCTGGTGGAACTGGAGCAGGCGCTGGGCGTGGCGCTGTTTGTACGCAAGGCCAGAGGCATGGAACTGACGCCTGCCGGCGAAACTCTGCTGACGCATGCCAAGCGCATGCTGCTCAGCGTTGAAAGCCTGGGTCTGGAGCTGGCTGAGCATGCGCAGGGAATACGCGGCTTCGTCCGCATGGTGGCTAATATTTCCGCCATCGTCGAATTCTTGCCGGAAGATCTGCGCGCCTTCATGCAACTGCACACACAGATCAAGCTGGACCTGAATGAGCGGCCCAGCAACAGCGTTGTCAAAGGCGTCGAAGACAGCTGGGCCGATATCGGCATCTGCTCGTCGGATGTTGATACGCGTGATCTGCAAACGCAGGTGTACCGGCGCGACAGGCTGGCGCTGGTCATGCGTGAAGACCATCCGCTGGCCAGTCGCGCGCAGCTGAGTTTTGCCGATACGCTGGACAGCGATTATGTCGGCATGCATGCCGATAGCTCCATCAACTCCCGCACCCACCTTGCAGCGCGTGCCGCCGGCCGTACGCTGAAAATGCGCATCCATGTACCCAGCTTTGACGCCGTGTGCCGCATGGCGCAGGTCGGCATGGGTATCGGTCTGGTGCCGTATGACGTGTTCCTGGCAATAGGGCGTCCGCTGGGCCTGGTCGCGGTCAGGCTGGAAGAAGAATGGGCCGAGCGCGAACTGCTGATCGTCGTGCGCGACGCCAGCAGCCTGTCGCCGGTGACGCAGGCGCTGTATGAGCATCTGCGCGGCGCCGAGCAGCGCGCGCGTCTGGACACGCCTGCTCGCCTAGGCTGAAGCATACCCACCCATGAGCGTTCTCTTTTCGCGAACGCTCGTCGAAAATATACGATTGGACGCAACACGGGGTCTTTCACTATCCTGAAAAAAAGATAGATGGAGACTGTAATGAGTGGACCCCTGAAAGGTATCCGGGTAATCGAGATCGGAACCCTAATCGCCGCGCCGTTTGCGGCGCGCATGCTGGCTGAATTCGGCGCCGAAGTCATCAAGGTAGAGGCACCCGACAGCGGCGACCCTATCCGCAAATGGCGCAAGCTGCACGAAGGCACGTCCCTATGGTGGTATTTGCAATCGCGCAATAAAAAGTCGATTGCGATCAACCTCAAATCCCCTGAAGGCATCGACATCATCAAGCAGCTTGCTGCCGATGCCGACATCCTGATTGAAAACTTCAAACCCGGTGCGCTGGAAAAGTTGGGCCTGGGCTGGGATGTGCTGCACGCGCTGAACCCCGGCCTGACCATGGTGCGTATCTCAGGCTACGGCCAGACCGGGCCTTACCGTGACCGCCCCGGCTTCGGCGCAATAGGCGAGGCGATGGGCGGCATCCGTTTTACCACCGGCGAGCCGGACGGCGTGCCGCCGCGCGTCGGCATCAGCCTTGGCGATTCGCTGGCGTCGCTGCATGCGGTAATGGGCGCGCTGATGTCGGTGCTGCGCGTCAGGACCGGGCAGGGGCAAGGCCAGGTCGTCGATGTGTCGCTGGTGGAAAGCGTGTTCAATCTGATGGAAAGCCTGATCCCGGAATACGATTTGCTAGGCCATGTGCGGCAACGTAGCGGCGGCTCGCTGCCGGGTATTGCCCCTTCCAATACTTATCCGACGCGCGATGGCGGTTTTGTCGTCATCGCTGGCAATAGTGACCCCATTTTCAAACGGCTGATGCAGGCCATAGGCCGCAATGATCTGGCCGAAGACCCTGCGTTTACGCACAATGACGGCCGCGTCGCCAGGGTGGCATTGCTGGACGCAGCCATTGCCGGTTGGACCTCCAGCCAGCCGATAGCCGATGTGCTGAGCGTGCTTGAAAAAGCAGCGGTCCCGGCCGGACGCATCTATTCAGTGGAAGACATCGTCAACGACCCGCATTACCAGCAGCGTGACATGATCCTGTCGGCAGAGCTGCCGGGCGGGGTCAAGGTGAAAATGCCGGGCATCGTTCCCAAGCTGTCTGAAACGCCGGGCGAAGTGCACTGGCAGGGGCCTGCTCTGGGGGCGCACACCGCAGAATTGCTGGGCAGTCTGGGCATGCAGCTGGAGCAGATCCAGCGCCTGA
Organism: Undibacterium sp.; assembly: GCA_043726505.1. Lineage (GTDB taxonomy): Bacteria > Pseudomonadota > Gammaproteobacteria > Burkholderiales > Burkholderiaceae_D > Undibacterium. Next base: position 9,325 of record JAYSKH010000217.1, read on the forward strand.
AAGATAGTGGGGTGGTTCAATGAACAGCCAACGCCTGATAGTGCAGGAAGTGTCGCCGCGCGACGGCCTGCAGATAGAACCGACATGGGTGCCGACCGAAGAAAAGATCGTACTGATCAACAAGCTGTCGGCGTTGGGCTTTTCGCGTATAGAGGCGGGTTCCTTCGTGTCGCCTAAAGCGATTCCGGCGCTGCGTGATGGCGCCGAAGTGTTTGCGCGCATCGCCCGTAATCCCGGCACCGTATATGTAGCACTGATTCCGAATCTGCAAGGCGCGCAGCGGGCCCTGCTGGCCGGGGCCGATGAACTGAACCTGGTGATGTCGGCCAGCCAGTCGCATAACCGCGCCAATATGCGCATGAGCTGCGAAGAATCGCTGGCTGCATTTTCGACCATCGTACCTCTGACCGCGCAAACGGCGGTAACGCTGAACGGCACGGTGGCAACGGCCTTCGGTTGCCCATTTGAAGGCAAGGTCGCGGAAGAGCGCGTGCTGTCGCTGGTCCGGCAATACCGCGAGATGGGTATCCACGGTATCACGCTGGCAGATACCACCGGCATGGCGAACCCGAAGCAGGTAGCAACGCTGGTCAGCAAGGTATTGGAGATCGTCCCGGCCTCGGCATTGACACTGCATTTCCATAATACGCGCGGCCTGGGGCTGGTCAACGTAATGGCTGCGTATGAAGCCGGTGCGCGCCGCTTTGATGCGTCGCTGGGTGGACTGGGCGGCTGCCCGTTTGCACCCGGCGCATCGGGCAATGTCTGCACCGAGGATCTGGTCAATATGTGCCATGAGTCCGGTATAGAAACGGGCATCGATTTGCACGCGTTGATCAGGATATCCAGGACTTTGCCGGCCTTGCTCGGCCACGATGTTCCCAGTCAGGTAGCCAAGGCCGGGCTTGTTACAGAGTTGCATCCCTTGCCTGAGACAGTAGCGGCGGCGATGGCTATCGCCACGGCGGCAAGCTGATTTTTTTACCGAAGCAGCAGAACAAAAATAACACGACAAAAGGGCGCCCCGATGCGCACTAAGGAGACTTTATGAATACCCAAACCACATTTGCGGCGAATCTTTCCAATACCAGCGCCGCGCTGGACGAAACCGCCGTTGTCCGCAAGGTAGCGTGGCGCATCATGCCGCTGATGATGATCTGCTATCTGTTTGCTTTCTTTGACCGCATCAACATCAGCTTCGCCAAGTTCCAGCTGCAGGGCGACCTTGGCCTGAGCGATACCGCCTATGGACTCGGTGCCAGCCTGTTTGTCGTTGGTTACGTGCTGTTTGAAGTGCCTAGCAATATGTTCCTGTACAAGGTAGGTGCGCGCCGCTGGATTGCCCGCATCATGATTTCCTGGGGCATTGCCACTGCAGCGATGATTTTTGTCTCCAGCGAATGGCAATTCTACGGGCTACGCTTTGTCATCGGCGCCATGGAGGCGGGTTTCGCGCCCGGCGTGCTGTACTACCTGACGCTGTGGTTCCCTAGCGCTTTCCGTGGACGCATCACGTCGCTGCTGTTCCTGGCCTCGGCTTTTGCGGGGCTGATAGGGGCGCCGGTATCTGGCCTCATCCTCAGTAATCTGGAAGGCGTGATGGGCGTGCGCGGCTGGCACTGGCTATTCCTGTTGGGCGGCTTGCCGTGCATCCTGCTGGGCCTGGTGGTGCTGAACCAGTTGAAAGATAAAATCGAAGACGCCACCTGGTTGTCTTCTGAAGAGCGCGACTTGCTGCGTAGCCGTATCGTGCAGCAAAACAAGGACGTGGGCGGCCATTCATTTGTCAGTGCCATCAAGACGCCGGGTTTCCTGACGCTGGGTCTTGTGTATTTCCTGATCCAGGTGGCTTCCTACGGATTGAACTTCTGGGCTCCGCATCTGATTCGCACCGCTGGCACGCAGAATCCTACGGTTATCGGCCTGCTGACCGCCATCCCTTATATTTGCGGCGCCATCAGCATGGTGCTGGTAGGCCGCATGTCCGATGCCAGTGGTGAACGCCGCAAGTTTGTCATCGGCCTGATGCTGCTGGCTGCGATAGGTTTCTTCATGGCCGGCATGTTTGATAAGCAGACCGTGCTGCTGATCGTGGCGCTGTGCGCGCTGGGCGCCGGCGTGGTGGCTGCCATCCCCGCCTTCTGGGCGCTGCCGCCCAAGCTGGTGACCGGTGCCGGTGCTGCCGGCGGCATCGCGTTGATCAACACGCTGGGCCAGCTGGGTGGCATCGTCAGTCCCGTCATGGTGGGCCGCATCAAGGATGTCACCGGCAGTACGACACCCGCACTGTATGTGATAGGCGGCATGGCTCTGCTGTGTGTGCTAATCCTTAGTTATGGCTTGCCAGAGAAACTGCGGCGCAAGGAATAGACCAAAGCTTACGCACGTGCCTGTGCCGTTCACTTATCAATGCTAGACTTTGCCATCCGCGCAGGGTGCTGGACAT
>JAYSKH010000218.1:0-22911 GCA_043726505.1 Undibacterium sp.
AGATATCCCGCAACAACTGCTCGCGCGGCTCGATGTCGCCGGGGGGCAGCGGATGCTCCAGCAGCGCATCGTGATATTTTTTCAGGATCGCATGCAGCCAGTCGCCGTAATCTTTTTTCTCCGGCATGTCAGACAGCGTATCAATAGCCGCCAGCCCCAGCATGCGCCCGGCAAAGAACTGATACGGGCATGCCACGAGGCTGCCGTAGCCGCTGGCTGATAGCGTTGCCGGCGCCAGTTGCGGCGCGCTGGGGCGCGGCTGCATGGGGGCTGCCGCTTGCAAAGCCTGCTGCGGAATCATCGCATTGTGGTGCGCCAGCGGATCTTGCCCACTGCGCTGTAAAGTCAAGTTCAGCTGCGCCAGCCAAGGGCTGACCGGATTGTGCTCGCCGTCCAGATGGCCCTGCCACGACAGCACCACTTCGGAATTGGACAGCAGCAGCTCGGCAAAATCACGCAGTTGCTGGCGCTGCCGTGCCTCGCGTGTGACCAGGCCGCACTCCCTGCGCACGGCATTGGTAAAAAATAACACTTCCTGCGGCTGCGAAGGCAGATGCGCCGCATCCGCGCCCACCAGCAGCACCGCATCAAAACTGCGCAGGCGCGCGCCGTTCAGCGGCAGCATCATCACGCGCTTGTCGGGCCGGCCGCTGATGAAGGGTGCGCTTTCCAGCTGCAGGTTGACGAAGGCGCGCCATTCGGCAAAAGAGAAAGGCGCATCCATCTGCTGGCAATCGCTGCTCAGCGACTGCAGCAGCTTGATGATCTGCGCACCGGCATTGTCTGCCTGCATCCTGGCCTGCATGTTCAGCACTTCCAGCATCTGCAAGGTGGCGGCGCTCCACTCCGGCAGGCTGCGGCGCGCAGTGAAGGCGCTGGCCTGGCGCGACAGCGCGGCAACCCACTGGCGCTCCTGCGGCAGGCTGTTCAGGCTGGACAATATTGCATCCCAGCCGCTGAGCACATTGGCCCTGCGCAAGGCCAGCTCTATATGCATGACGAGGTCGGCCTTGTCCGGCGCAGCGGCACTAACGGGGCCATTGGCATCATCGGCCTGCTCGCCATCGCTGACGGCGAGCGACGGCAGTACGTACGGCGACTTCAGCAGATCCAGCAAGGCCATCGTATCGGCGCGGGTGGCAATCACTTCAAACCAGGCGGCGATGGCGGCGGCGGCGCGTGTGGTGGAAAGCTTCCAGCCGGTTTCATCGGCGACGTGGACCTGCGCGCGCTCCAGCAGCGCGCGGATGCGGCGCGACACGACGCGGTCTTGCGCGATCACCGCAATATTCTGTTTACCCGCCTGCAGCCACTGGATGACGGTCTGCGCGCCCTGCTGCGCCTCGTCTTCCAGCGAACCGGTTTCGCACAGACGAATGTGCGACGTGTCCGCCACCTCCAGCGCAAACTGCGGCTGGCGGTTGGGCACGCTCTCTATCATGCTGGGCCACGCGGGCGCATAAGGCTGGGCCAGCGCATCGTCGCGCCAGTCCAGCAGCAGCGGCACAACGTCCTTCTTGCGCGCATACGCAGACAGGAAGGCGTCTTCCATCGCATCCGGCGCGGTGGGGCTGATCCACATCATGTTTTCGCCCGCATGCTGGGCGATCTGCATCAGTTGCTGGAAGCGCTGCACGGTGGCGTCGCGGCCATCCAGCTGGCTTTGCCATATCGTCCAGACCAGCTGCGCTTCTTCGGACAACAGCTTTTGCGTGGGCGGCGGCATTTGCGCCAGCGCCGTATGCCAGCGCTGCTGAATGTCCTCTTTGCCGACCTGCACGGTGGGCAGCAAGGCCAGCGTCAGCTCGTCCGACAGCGTCAGCAGCGTCTGCGCCAGCGGCAGCAGGTCGGTATTGCGCCTGGCTGTAAACAGCTTCTTCAGCCACGCATGCTGGCGCAGCTCCGCATACAGGCCCATCAGGCGCTCGCTGGATGCAGTGGCACGCGGCACGCTGGCATCCGGTTGCTGCATTTCCAGCCACGCAAACACCGTGTTAATGCGCGGCGGGATGTAGTTGGCTGCGGAATTAGGTGCGCCGTTGCCGCCAAGTTGCTGTGTCAGCGCCTGCTGGAACAGCTGCGCATGTTCAAAGGTAGGCACAATGACGCGGATCGCCGAATAATCGCGCCCGGCCTCCGCCATCCACTGATGGCGCCTGGCGGCCTGCACAAAGCTGCGCGCGGCGTGCTGCCAGAAAAAGCGGGAGGCGGGGATCAGTTCGGGGCTGTGGCGCATTGTTTCTTTAATTACCGGAAGGACGACCATTTTATGCGACTGGCGGCGGAATGATCGTGCTTTCCACACTTTAACGGGAAATCGGTTATTATTTATCCCATAGCCTGCCATTCGGGGCCTTTCAGTCACGCATATCAGCGCAAAGCAGCAAATTCAACGCCCTCGTAAGCTATTGAATTTGCACAAAATGCCTCCACGTTGTTGACGTCAGACCGGAAGCCCGGGATACGCTGCAGTTTTAGCTGCAATAGTGTCCGTGTGGCGTTATTACCCCTTAATTTTCCCTCTCAATGAGGATTCCATGAGCGAAAACATCAAACACGTAAGCGATGCTTCCTTTGAAGCAGACGTACTGAAATCAGACAAACCTGTGCTGGTAGACTTTTGGGCAGAATGGTGCGGCCCTTGCAAAATGATCGCCCCTATCCTGGAAGAAGTCGCCAAGGAATACCAGGGCAAGATCACGATCGCTAAAATGGATGTGGACGCTAATCAAGGCGTGCCGGGCAAATTCGGCATCCGCGGCATCCCTACGCTGATCTTGTTCAAAAACGGTGTTGCAGCTGCACAAAAAGTCGGCGCACTGGCAAAAGGCCAGCTGACTTCGTTTATCGACAGCAACATCTGATCTAAAATAAGTTAAAATCCACCGCAATAAATGCACAAATGAAGCGCAAATAAGGCGCCAATTAAATTTTGTGCATTTATTGTGGTACTTTAGTACAATAGTGGCGCGCACCTGCACCCGTTGCCGCACGGCCGGCTTGCACACATGGCGCTAAACACAGCACAGCACAGCACGAACCCAGTTAAACTGGTTATTCGGTAAGTTTTTAGAACATTTAATATCAATATCCTATCTGGTCAGTTAACCAGAGACTATAATAATCTACACCTCGTAGTTCAGTCCCCCACCTATCTATCCCATCTCGGGACACTCATACATGCACTTATCAGAATTAAAGGCGTTACACGTCTCAGCCTTGCTAGAAATGGCTATCGGACTGGACATCGACAATGCAGCACGGATGCGCAAACAGGAACTGATGTTCGCGATCCTGAAAAAGCGTGCCAAATCCGGTGAACAGATCTTCGGCGACGGCGCCCTTGAGGTTTTGCCCGACGGTTTCGGTTTCCTGCGCTCCCCGGACGCCAGCTACATGGCCTCCACGGATGATATTTATATCTCCCCGTCGCAGATCCGCCGCTTCAACCTGCATACCGGCGATTCCATCGAAGGCGAGGTCCGCACACCGAAAGACGGCGAGCGCTATTTCGCCCTGGTGAAAGTTGATAAGGTCAATGGTGAGTCTCCAGAGGCATCGAAACACCGCATCCTGTTTGAAAACCTGACGCCGCTGCACCCCAACAAGCCTTTGGCTCTTGAGCGCGACATGCGCGGCGAAGAAAACACGACCGGCCGCATCATCGATCTGATCGCCCCTATCGGCAAAGGCCAGCGCGGCCTGCTGGTGGCGTCGCCCAAATCCGGTAAATCCGTGATGCTGCAGCACATTGCACACGCGATCACCACCAACCACCCTGACATCACGCTGATCGTTCTGCTGATTGACGAACGTCCGGAAGAAGTGACCGAGATGCAGCGTTCGGTACGCGGCGAAGTCGTCGCCTCGACGTTTGATGAACCGGCCACCCGCCACGTGCAGGTTGCCGAGATGGTGCTGGAAAAAGCCAAGCGCCTGGTAGAAATGAAAAAAGACGTGGTGATCCTGCTGGATTCCATTACCCGTCTGGCACGCGCCTACAATACCGTGATCCCTGCCTCCGGCAAGGTACTGACCGGTGGTGTGGATGCCAATGCGCTGCAACGCCCTAAACGCTTCTTCGGCGCGGCACGTAATATTGAAGAAGGCGGCTCGCTGACTATTATCGCGACCGCACTGATCGAAACCGGCAGCCGCATGGATGACGTGATCTTTGAAGAATTCAAGGGTACCGGCAACATGGAAGTCCATCTGGAACGCCGCCTGGCCGAAAAACGCACCTACCCAGCGATCAACCTGAACAAATCCGGCACCCGCCGCGAAGAGTTGCTGATCAAGCCGGACCAGCTGCAAAAAATCTGGATCCTGCGCAAGCTGCTGTACAACATGGACGATATCGAAGCGATGGAGTTCATCCTCGACAAGATGAAGGCGACCAAGAACAATGCAGAGTTCTTTGAAATGATGCGCCGCGGCGGCTAAGCAATAACAGCATTAGCCTGCAAGACAAAGGGCACCCGGTTTACACCGGGTGCCCTTTTTATTTAGCTGCTTGCTTAGTGTATGAGACTTTATGAGACTTGTTAGCGGATGAAACGAATCTGGTCGGCATCGCGCACGAGCACATGGGTCTGGTAATAGAACCTGTCTGTCTTCACGCCGTTTTCCAGAAACCATATCTTGACCTGCCTCACCTTGCCGTCAACGCGGATACGGCGGCCTTTCAAGGTCTCATCCAGATCAGCCACGGCGAGCGTGCGTTTCAACTCCGCCTCCGCACTCGGCAGCAAGTGGATGCTTAAATTGTCTTTGCTACGGTAATCATCCTCGGAGTTCAGATAAATCTGTCCCCGGTCATGCCCTACTGCCTTGATGTCCATTTCAAATACCCCTTTAACTGGCGCCGGTGCAGCCTTCTGCGCAAGCGCAATGGCACGGGCGGGGCCTGGAGCCTCGTCCACAGATGCATGAACAGGCACGACGGCAGCAGCAAGAAGGCAGGCGGCAAAAAATGTTTTCATGGTGGATATCCGTCCGATAGAGAGGGTGTAGCGGAGCGCTGGTGTTGCATCTGAGTAAATATTACAACACACCTTATAATCATAAAAACAATTTTTTGTATCTTTCTGATACTTTCGCATTCCCATCCAACAGCACCGGTTCAGCCCGGCAGCTTCCAGTCAAATCTGGCCGCCAAGCGTACCCCTTCCCCCCTCTCCGCGCGCGGGAGAGGGCTGGAGGGTGGGGGTGGGAGATCAAACTCTTGTAGAAAATTTAGTGCCACCAGCACTCCAGCCAGAAAAACAAAGAACCGCTTCAGACAAATTAGATGAATGCGAACGGCCCAGCTGTAATTGCCCCACCTTCATTTGACGCCCCTCACCCTCACCCTAGCCCTCTCCCGCACACGGGAGAGGGGACCAACCCGGTTCAGCCCGGTAGTTTCCAGTCAAACCGGACCGCCAGCATCCGCAGCACAAACGTCACCAGGATCGCCATCACCACGGCAAAGGTTTCACTGACTTTCAGCAGGTTCAGGATCAGGTACATCCAGCAGCCGGCAAATGAGCAGGTGGCATACAGCTGGCCGCGCCGGAATACCAATGGGATTTCATTACACAGCACGTCGCGCAGCACGCCGCCAAAGATGCCGGTGATGACGCCCATCATCGCGCAAACGAAGATGGGCATGGAAGATTCCAACGCCAGCGATGCGCCGCCCACGCTGAACAAGCCAAGGCCCAGCGCGTCTGCATAGATGATGGCGCGTTCTGTGCCGGTGGAGCGCAGGTGGCGTAAAAACGGCGTGGCGCCCAGTGCCAGCACAAATACCAGTATCGGGTATTCCTGGTGTTCTACCCAGAACAGCGGCCGCCGGTCCAGTAGCAGGTCGCGCAGCGTGCCGCCGCCAAAAGCGGTGATGAACGCCACCGTAAACACACCCACTGCATCCATTTTTTTCATACGCGCCTCAATGAAGCCGGACAGCGCAAACGCGATGATGCCGCCCACCTCCACCGCGTGCAGCAGCGTGCTCATTTCAAAACGGAGCGGAATTGCCATTATTGAATCCTTTTTATTATTGAAGACTAGTGCCTAACCGTTGCCTAGAGCGCGGTTTCGCCCATTTGATGATCAGGCATGCAATATTTTGCCGTATTTTTAATGCATTCCTGATGAAATTTGTCGCAATCCTGTTGCTTGCGGCGCAAGTCAGGATGGCGCAAGCACATGATTTCATTGTATAATCGCCGGCTGGCATCAAGCCACACGCATTTTTAACCGGCAAGTGATCAACAATCGGGTCAAGAGGCAAGTCGACCGCCGAAGTGATGATTGGCTACCAAAACTTTTTGAGGCAAGCATGAGAGACGGCATCCATCCAAATTATCGTGAAGTTCTGTTTCACGACGTATCCAACGATTTCAAATTCGTTACACGTTCTACTATCCAGACACGTGAAAAAATGGAATTCGAAGGTAAAGAATACCCACTGGTAAAGATCGAGGTTTCTGCGGAATCCCATCCTTTCTACACCGGCAAACACAAAATCGTCGACACCGCTGGCCGTGTTGACAAGTTCCGTAAGAAATTCGGTACTGTCGGTTCCAAAACTTCGGTTGCAGGCTAATCAGCCACGGCACCTGTTTTGTTGGAAAAAGGCAGCTAAGGCTGCCTTTTTTGCATGTGCTTGAAATTTCCACACAGCAAGCCTTGCAATCACTGTAATTCCTGTATTTTTACCTGTCGGCGCTGCCCTACCCTGCCGGCAAAACACCCATAACACCCATTCTTCCGGCCCCTTAACCGAGATATATGAAGCCAGTCCGTCTTCCTGCTGCTGCGACCATTGCACTCCCTCGTGGGGTTATCTTTGCATTGTGCCTGCTGTATATCCTGCCCGGCCTTCTGGGCCGCGACCCGTGGAAGGGTGACGATGCCGCCAGCTTTGGCGTCATGTGGACCATGGCCCATGGCGGCCTGCAAGACTGGCTGTGGCCGCACATTGTCGGCCTGCCTGCGCCGCAGGAAGGGCCGCTGGCCTTCTGGCTGGGCGCCATCTGCATCAAACTATTCGGCTGGCTGACCGGCGACGCAGCGGCGGCGCGGGTATCCACCGCCGTGTTCTTTTTGCTCGGTTCGGTATCGGTATGGTATTCCACTTATCTGCTGGGCCGCCGCGCCGAAGCGCAGCCGCTGAAACTGGCCTTTGGCGGGCAGCCGGAACCGCGTGATTTCGGCCGCACGCTGGCGGACGGCGCACTGCTGATTTATCTGGGCTGCCTGGGCCTGCTGCTGCCTAGCCACGAAACCACCGCCGAATCGCTGCACATTTCACTGGTAGCCTATTCGTTGTACCTGTGTGTGCGCCTGCTGGACGGCCCTACGCTGATGTATGCGCTGCGGCTGGGCGCGACGCTGGGCCTGATGTCGCTGACGCGCGGCTGGGTGCTGTCGCTGGCGCTGCTGCTGGGCCTGTGCGCACTGTCTTTGTACCGCAAACAGCGGGTGCACCGCCTGTTGCTGCTGGTGTCGCTGCCGGCAATGCTGATCATCACCGGCGCGTGGGTGGTGGCGATCAACATCATCCATCCCTTCAGCAGCTCGCCTTTTGCCGCGTGGATGCAATGGAATACCCGCCAGATAGACTTGCCGAATCTGGCCAGCGTCATCTACTTCTTCCGCTACGGCATCTGGTTTGCGTGGCCGGCATGGCCGTTTGCCGCGTGGGCAGTGTACGCGTGGCGCAAGCAGGAAAAAGCACTGCATATCTCATTGCCAGTCACCTACGTAGTGTGCGTGACCGCGCTGGCCTTCCTGAACCATTACCCCGAGCAAAGCATCCTGCTGCCCATTCTGCCGCCGCTGGCAATGCTGGCCGCCTTTGGCCTGCCGACAATGAAACGCAGCGCCATCAACGCGGTGGACTGGTTTGCCGTCATGGTCATGACCGGTTTTGCCGGCATCATCTGGTTTGCTTGGATTGCGATGCAGAGCGGCTGGCCGGTATCGATTTCCAAAAAAGTGCTGAGCTGGGCACCCGGCTACGTGCCTGAATTCAATTTATTTACCTTTGTGCTGGCGCTGGCCGTCAGCATTGCGTGGTTCCGGCTGGTGTACTGGCGCATCTCACGCCAGCCTTCGGTGCTGTGGCGCGCCGTCGTGCTGTCCACCGGTGGCGTGATCCAGTGCTGGCTGCTGCTGATGACCTTGTGCCTGCCGCTGATCAACCACCGCATCACGTATGCGCGCATGGCGGACGATATTGCCGCGCATCTGGCCCAGAACGTGCCCCAGTCCTATAACTGCATCGACAGCAATGTGGATCCGGCGCAGCGTGCGCTGCTGGCCTACTTTGGCAAACTGCGGTTCTCCGGGTTTTCCGATCCGCACTGCGACCTGCTGCTGCTGCAGGACAGCCGCAGCCAGAAAGAAAAGAACCTGAAGGAAATGCTGCCGGAAGACGTCAATTACCGCGGCCAGTGGGAACGGATCTGGCAAGGCCGCCGTCCTTACGACAGGGATGAGATCTTTTCGCTGTACGTGCGCAAGCAGCCATGACGCAGGCGGCAGAACAGGCTTATCGCTCTGAACAACACAAATCGGGGCTGAGTAGCAACATGCGCCGCATCGGCGCGCTGGCCTGGCCCATGCTGATAGGCCAGCTGGCCGTCGTCGGTAACGGCGTTATCGACACAGCAATGACGTCACGTTTCTCCGCCACCGATCTGGCGGCGCTGTCCATCGGCATTTCCATCTATGTCAGCATCTTCGTCGGCCTGAACGGCGTGCTGCAGGCCATCTCCCCTGCGGTGGGCCAGCTGTTCGGCGCGCAGCAGCACAAGCAAATCGGCGTCGAGGTCAAGCAAGGCGTGTGGCTAGGCTTTTTCTTGTCCTGCATCGGCTGTTTCGTATTGCTGTTCCCGCAGAGCCTGCTGTCCATCGCGCAGGCATCACCGGAGATGAACCGCAAGGCGGCGATGTACCTTCAGATACTGGCGATAGCATTGCCGGCGACGATGGGTTTCCGCATCTATGGCGCACTGAATAATGCTGTGGGCCGGCCCAAGATGGTGATGGCGATACAGGTTGCCGCGCTGATGCTGAAGTTCCCATTGAACAAGCTGTTCATCTTCGGCGGCCTGGGCATTCCGGCAATGGGCGGCCCCGGCTGCGCGCTGGCCACTGCCGTGCTCGCGTGGCTGATGCTGCTGACCAGCTGGCTGATGCTGCGCTACGTCAAGTTCTACCGCATCTTCGGCCTGTTCGGTACCGGCTTTGTCAGGCCCCACTGGCCGGCACTGGGTTCGCTGCTGAAGCTGGGTATACCGATGGGCCTGAGCTACCTGATCGAGGTCACGGCCTTTGCCTTCATGGCGTTGTTCATTGCGCGGCTGGGAGAGATTGCCGTGTCCGGCCACCAGCTAACGGCCAACCTGGGCACCATCCTGTACATGTTGCCGCTGTCCATCGCGGGCGCTACCGGCACGCTGGTGGCGCAGGCGATAGGCGCCGGCAAAACTCATGCAGCTACGGCCATAGGCAATGCCGGCATCGCGCTGGCGGCTTCGCTGGCGGTGCCTGTCGGCATTGCAATATGGTTCGCGCGCCAACTGATCCTGCATGCGTATACCTCCAATGAAATCATCATCGCGGCGGCGCTGCCGCTGTTCCTGTTCATTTCGTTCTACCAGTTTTTTGATGCAATCCAGGTGACGACGGCCTTTGTGCTGCGCGCCTACAAGATCGCCGTCGTGCCGACCATCATCTACGCAGTGGCGCTATGGGGTGTGGGCCTGTGCGGGGGCTACACGCTGGGGCTGGACCCGTGGCATGTGAGCCCGGCGCTCTTCAAGGGCGCATCGGGATTCTGGATGGCCAACAGCTGCAGCATTGCACTGGTCGGCCTGGGCCTGTTCCTGTATCTGCGCACGGTGCAGGCACGGTCAGAACAGGCGGCACAAGCAGCACAAGTAGCAATCCGCAAGATGCAAGGCCGATCATGAAGCCCTTGCGCAACCCTACTTTCTTCAGCATCAAGGCCATACCGGCGGCCTTGCTGACGGCGATTATCTGTCTGTCGGTAACGGCCTGCCTGTCGTGGCTGTCGCTACAGGTGACCAAGGAAAACGTGCAGCGGCGCCTGCAAGAGAGCGTGTTCCAGCACCATGCCAGCCTGCAAAACGAACTGGAGCATGAGGTGTCGCGGCTGGAATCCTTTGCCAGCCTGTACCATATCTCGCCGTCTTTTGACCGGTATACCTTCCATTCGTTTGCCAAGATAGAAAACCAGCCCTGGCTGGTGGCCAAGCTGTTCTCCAAAAAAGTGTCCCCACGTGACGTGGCGCAATTTGAAGCCATGGTCAGAACCGACACGTCGGTGGACGTGCGCGGCTATCCGGGCTTCCATATCCTCGACAAGGTGCCAAGGGAAGATTCGCTGGTGGCACTGTATCTGGAGCCGCGGCAAAAGCTGCAAAGCGCGCACGGCCTGAATGTGAAAAAGATATTCCCGGAAGGTACGCTGCGGCTGATCGACGGCGGCTTGCCCACGTCCTTCGTGCTGAACGACTCCCACCCGCTGCTGGCCGGCAACAATATCGTGATGTCCATGCCGGTGTATGAAACCGGCCTGCCAATCCGTTCCGAAGCGCAGCGCAGGATCGCCTTCAGCGGTGCCTTCACGACTGTCATTTCCATCGACAAGCTGATACCCGGCATGTTCGGCAGCTCCAACCTGCAGCTGAAGAAGATACAGCTATCCGGCAGCGACCTGCTGGGACGCGCCGTAACAGTAACGCTGCCCGGCAAACAAGCGGCAGCGAAGGAAAGCCTGACCACGCAGCTCAACAGCTTTGAACTGCCGCTGACGGTGCCCGGCCAGAAGTGGGCCGTGCGCTACGATGTCTTGAGCAATGAAGGCCTGGCCGAAACCGATGCGATCTGGTTCATCCTGTTCATCGGCCTGCTGCTGACGGCGTTTGCAACCGGTTTTGTGTATGTGACTGTACGGACCGGCAAGATCGCGCACCGGCTGGCCAAGGACATGACCAAGGCTTTGCACCATAGCGAAGATTCACTGCTGGAAACCCAGCGCCTGGCCAAGATGGGCAGCTTCCAGCTGACCCCCAGCCATCAGATCGGCGCGCAGACCGGCAACATCCTGGAACTGTTCGGCTTGCCCCCCTCCAGGAAGATTGAGTATTTCTCGCAGATGCTGGCCAATATGGAAGCCGAAGACGCCATCATCTTCAGCGACATCGTTGCCGCCGCCTTCGAAACTTCGCTACATACGCACCTGATTGTGCAGATCAGCGCCGGCACGCCGCGCTGGCTGAACCTGATCATCGATTCCAGCGGCACCGAAAACGGTTTCACGCTGCGCGTGATTGCGATGGATGTGACTGAAAAATACCTGTCCGAAAACAAGATCAAGCAACTGGCCTACCAGGATGCGCTGACCGGCCTCGCCAACCGCGCCAGCCTGCGCGTTGCGACAGAACTGGCGCTCAGCGGCTCGCGCGCGCAGCGCAGCAAGCTGGCGCTGCTGTTCCTGGATCTGGACCGCTTCAAGTTCATCAACGATTCAGTCGGCCACGATGTGGGCGACCAGGTGCTGATAGAAATCGCGCAGCGGCTGCGCAGCGCGGTCAAGACGCGTGACTTCATTGCACGGCTGGGCGGCGACGAATTCGTGATACTGGTGGATGAACTGGACAGCGACAAGGATATCCGCGCCATCGCTACCCGCATCCTGTCGCTGGTATGCGCGCCGATGCAGCTGGGCCAGCACACCTATTACCTGACCACCAGCATAGGCGTGGCGATTGCCGACAGCGGCGAGCCCAATGCCGATGCGCTGATGAAGCAGGCCGATATTGCGATGTACCACAGCAAGGAAAAGGGCAAGAACAAATACACGATCTTTTCCACCGACATTGCCGAAGCGCTGGAAAAACAGACCAGCCTGGAGCGTGAGCTACGCGTAGCCATGGCCGAAGGCCAACTGGTGCCCTACTACCAGCCGCAGTTCCGCGTTAGCACGCACAAGCTATGCGGCGTGGAAACGCTGCTGCGCTGGAAACACAGCAAGCGCGGCATGGTCGCCGCTAAGGACTTCATCAAGGTGGCGGAAGACTCGGGCCTGATCATCCAGATCGGCAACCAGATCCTAATCGATGTGTGCAAGACCATCGCCAGGTGGAATTTGCCGGACGATTTTGTCGTTGGCGTCAACGTCTCCAGCCTGCAGTTCTTCCAGGCCGGCTTTGTCGATTTCGTCATCAATACCATCAATGACGCCGGCGTCGATCCGCGCAGGCTGGAGATTGAAGTCACCGAAACCATGATCATGCAGGACACCGACGTCGCCAAGACCTGCCTGGAACAGTTGAACGCCTACGGCGTCGGCATCAGCATCGACGATTTCGGCACAGGGTATGCATCACTGACCTATCTGCGCGACTTCCCCGTGCAGCGCATCAAGATCGACCAGCGCTTCGTCAAGGGCCACACCAATAACAGCAAGGACCAGGCCATCGTCAAGGCCATCTCCACGCTGGGCCATGATTTCGGCATGCAGGTCATTGCAGAGGGCGTGGAGACGGATGAGCAACTGACATCGCTGGGCATCATAGGCTGCGACATGTACCAAGGCTGGCTGCGCTCCACCGCAGTGCCCGCATCGGCCATAGAAGAACTGCTGCCGCAGTTTGAGGCCGCCGCAGCCTAGCGCCAGCAGGTTGCGAATAGAGAAACAGAATCAGCATGTCCAGCAATCATCCCCCCGCCTCTCCGCGCCGCCGCAGGCTGCTGCATTCCACGCTAGCCGCGCTGGTCATGCCGGCAGCGGCGCTGGCCGCCGTCAACAGGCAGTCCGCCGCCGTCCCCATCCCCGCCGCCCTGCGTCTGATGTTTCCGGAGCTACCCTATTTTGAGCTAATAAAGACCCAGCTTAAAAGATATGCGGACAGCACCGGCATACGCATCGAAGTGGATGTCATGCCGTATCTGGAAATGCGGGAAGCACAGCTGAAAGAACTGCAAAAGACCAGGGGCAAATACGATCTGGTCGTGATACTGGCCGCCTGGAAAACGGAATATGCATCGAAGAATCTGCTCGCGGATCTGGACAAGGAGCGAGTTGCCCGCCGCCTGAGCCTGGAAGACGCAGAAGACATCGTGCCCGCCTACCTGACGGTGGCCGGCAAGGTAGGCGGCCCTCGCGGCTATCTGGATGGCCCGGCTGCCCGCCTGTTTGCGCTGCCCGTAGGCTCCGAGACCAGCATACTGGCCTACCGCACCGATATCTTCCAGCAGCATGGCCTGAAGCCACCGGCCAGCTACGATGAACTACTGCCGCTGCTGCAAGTGCTGAAACAGAAAGAACCAGGCATGCAGCCGCTGTGCAGCCGTGGCCAGCGCGG
Source organism: Undibacterium sp. (assembly GCA_043726505.1). Taxonomy (GTDB): domain Bacteria; phylum Pseudomonadota; class Gammaproteobacteria; order Burkholderiales; family Burkholderiaceae_D; genus Undibacterium. The sequence goes on from JAYSKH010000218.1 coordinate 13,389, forward strand.
CCACCATATCTCGCACGCGTGGCTACTGCACTTCAATGCGTATGGCGGCGAAGTCTTCGACGCGCGCTGGCGCTGCAGGGTACACAGCCCGGCCGGCATCAAGGCAATAGAGGTGCTGAAAGCCATCCACGCCGCCAGCATAAACACCAGTGCTAGCACAGGTACAGGCACGGGTAAAAGCGTCAGTACCGGCGGCATACTCGACAATAGCTACTCCGACATGTGCAATGCCTTCATCTCCGGCAACGCGGCGATGTACCTGGACTCCACCAATATTTTCGCGCTGGCCAACGACAGCGTGAAGTCAATGGTGCAGGACAAGACAACTTACGCGTTGCACCCAAAGGGCACCGTACATGCATCGGAAACCGGCGGCTTCGCGCTGGCAATGCCGAAAAACGCTCCCTCATCGGCAAGAGCCATGCAATTGATGGGCTGGCTGACATCACGCCAGCAAGACAAGGCCATCGCCCGCAAAGGCGCCATCCCCATCCGCATCAGCACGATGCGCGACGTGGAGCTGCAAATCATCTACCCCGAATACGCCATCCTCAACAAGCAGCTGGAATACGCCAACCCCAACTGGCGCCCCATCATCCCTGAATGGCCGGTCATCGACGAGCAAATTCTGGGCACCTTGCTGCACGACGCCGTGGCAGGAACGATCACGCCCGCCACAGCGCTGGAGCAGGCGCAGGAAAAGATCACGGAGCTGATGCGCAAGAACGGGCACTACCGCTCTTGATGCTAGTATCGGCGCTACTCTATTTGGAGGGTGTGGTAGCGCAGCGTATCGCACCAAACGCATCCCCATAATTTCTGCAATTACTCATCGTAAGAAATACCGGAGACGCAGGGGCCTACACCTTCATCGGCAAAATCACCATCTGCAAACCCTCGAAGTGCAAGCGCCGCTGTATCGCCAGCGCGGCCTGGTTGTGCAGCAGGCGCGTGAACCAGTTGTCTGTCTCAAAGATCAGTTTGCTGGTGAAGAAGATCGCATTCGGATAATCGTCGCTGACCTCTTCGCACAGTTCCGTTACTTCATTGACGACATCGGTGCCGAAGCTGACATAAGATGCCGATGCCATATTGTGGCTGTGGCAAAAGTCCACAAAATACTTCAGCGTGGCATCGGCCTCAGTGCGCATCTGTTCCAGCGCACCTTCACCGCCGTAGGCATGCGAATCGACTGTGCGGGCGTTGACGAAGATAAAATTCTTGAAGTGGTCCGGAAACATGCGCAGCACCCACAACAGCGCATGCAGACCGCCGCCGCGTGAATTGCCGACGATGAAGACCGCAGTCTGGTTGGATGGGTCCGGCAGCAACGAACCGCTATGGTGGCCCAGCGGCTGGCTGGCAAAAACCGCGTCCACCGAGCGTATCGCTTTCTTGGTATCGCGGTAGTGTTTGCGCACATACATGCAGGCGCCGGCAATAACAGCGATGATGGCGATTGTCGCCCAGCCGCCTTCGGTAAAACGCTCCGCCAGCAGGATAGCCAGGATGCCGGCGCAGATGATAAAGCCGACCAGCGACAGCAGAAAGCGGCGGCGCCAGTGCTGCAGCTTCCTGCGCTTGCGCCACCAGTACAGGCACAAGCCAAACAGCGAAATCGCAAACGTCAGGAACACCGAGATCGAATACAGCACCACCAGCAGTGTCACGCTGCCGCGCGTCCAGAACAAAATCGCCAGCGCGGCAATGCCCAGCACCAGGATGCCGTTCTGCGTAACCAGGCGCGTGGACAGGTAGCGGAATTTATGCGGCACCCACGAATCACCCGCCATATTGGACAGCACCGCAGGCCCGCCGAGGAAGCCGGTATTGGCAGCCACAAACAGCAACCCCGCCTCAAACGCCAGCACAATCACCAGCAGCACATTATTCACCAGCGGGCCGCCCAGCCCCATGTGGGCGATAATGCTTTTGAAGGTTGACGCATTCAGGGTTTCACCGGGAACCGGCTGCGCATTCCACAGCAGATACAGCAGGATGATGCCGCCGGCAGTAAACGCCAGCGACAGCGCCATGTACAGCATCGTCATCTTGCCGGTACGCACGCGCGGCTCCGCCAGGATGTTGACGTTGTTGGACACTGCCTCCAGCCCGGTGTATGTACCACCGCCCTGCGAGTACGCGAGCAGCAGCATCGCCGCTACGCCAGTCCAGCCCACGCTTTTTGCAAGTTCGCCGGTTTCCGCCATCGTCGCAGGGATCAGTTCAGGCAGGTGCGACGCATGCGCAAAAATGCCGTAAGCGATCAAGATGAAATGCGTGAACACAAAGCCGAGGAAAATCGGCAGCAGAATCTTGATCGCCTCCTTCAACCCGCGCAGGTTAAGGATGATCAGCACGCCGATGAAAAACGCCTCGGCCCACAATTTATAGTCCTGGAAGGCCAGCGGCAGGAAGGACGCAATCGCATCCACGCCGGAAGCGACCGAGATCGAAATCGTCAGCACATAATCAAGGATCAGCGCGCAGCCGGAGATCAGCCCCATGTGCGGGCCAACCAGCTTGGTCGCCACGCGGTAGCCGCCCCCGCCGGTGGGAAACAGCTCAATCACCTGGTTATACGCCAGCGCAATGATGAACACCGTGACCGCAGTCGCCAGCGCCATGTACAAGCCCAGGTGCGCATGCGCACCCAGCGCGCGGAAGGTCTCCTCAGGCCCGTAAGCGGAAGAAGACAGGCCATCCGCGCCCAGCCCCACCCACGCCAGAAAAGCCACCAGCGCCATCGAATGGCGGGTATCGCTTTTCATCGGGTCCAGCGCCTTGCCGAGTACCAGCTCTTTTATTTTTGTTTTTTTCATGTGCCTACGTGGGACAGAGCCCGAAAGGAATCGCGCCCGCATAAATTAGTAAGACTGAATGATAGACCGACATGCACAAGCAAACAACCGGCGCGCATACTTGCAAAATGATTTGGTTTAAGTCATAATCGCTGTCTGCGTTGCCGAGATGGCGGAATAGGTAGACGCACGGGACTCAAAATCCCGCGCTGGAGACAGCGTGCCGGTTCGATTCCGGCTCTCGGCACCACAATTATTATCAAACATAAGGCTCTCAGACATGAGGGCCTTTTTGTTTTGTTTCCGCAAAATGGGGGCATTTCTGCAAAATACCTGCCAGTTATACAATAGCCCGTCCTAGAGTAGAAAATATTACAATAAAATATAAGCCAGAGCCAGATATTGGCCAGCTGCTTGGCGACAAAAACGTGACGGTTCTTTTTCTCGCAAAATTAAGCCAATCGGTTTATTGATCTTTTGTTGCCTGGCTAAGGCCAGCGCCCAGCCGTGCGGCCCTCCGAATTCCTATTGCATCAGCGCCAAATGTTTTGTAAAGGACGGCCATCTCCCTTTTGGGAGATGTGCCCCGAACTAAGCTATGTCATCGTATCATCGTGTCTTCGCATCTTGTTTTTCACCGCAGCGTTGACAGGCAGGGGAACAAGCAGAAACGTCGAAATCGTTTTTTTGCGGCGCCATTTTTGGGTCGAGCAGGTTAGCGCAAAAACAAGCGTCGCAACATGCTTCCTCCTCGGTGGTATTCGTAGGCCAATCTGGCAGGCAATGTAAGTTGCCAGTCAGTTCCTGTCTCGGCACTGGAGTGGCATTCAAGCTTTGCTTTGATCTTCTCTGCCCTCTCCCTCATACCTCGTAACCCCCAGTGGCCATGGCGGCCACCATTTTTTTGGATCTCGTCTGGAATTCCACATCCGTCGTCATGAACGATGACTCGCAATTCGCTAATGCCGTAGTGCACTTGTAGCGTTATACGCGTTGCTCCCGCGTGGAGAAACGCATTCGTAAGCGCTTCTCTACTAATCGCACGGAATGCTTCACCCACAATCGTATGCAAGGTCTGGGGATCGCCAGTCAATGAGGGAAAGAACTCAACTTTTCCACTTTCCGCCAACACGACTCCAAGCTGATTGAGAGAGTCGAATAAGCCACCCTCTTCATCATGATGACGCAGTCCCTGCACGTGATCCCGTCCCTCTTGTATTGCTGCTTCAGCATGCACCAGCACCTTTTCGATGCGGTCCTTTTCCTCTTGAACTGACAGGCGTCCGGCGGTAGTGCCGATGATCAGAACCAATGCCTGTACCGATTGCAGTAGGGTATCGTGCAGTTCACGCGCAATTCGTTCACGCTCATCGAGACGTTCTTCAAATTTTTCATGCGCCCGCTGGGCAACCTGTATTAAACGCATGCGATGCACAGTCCAGATAAGTGCGAGGATGGCTAATATCACCAGTAGCTTGAACCACCATGTCTGAACCAAGGTCGGTTCGATGTGAAAGGATAACTCAGCGCCTGTTTCGTTCCAGACACCGTCGTTGTTTGACGCTTGCACCTGAAAGCGATAGTGGCCAGGGGCAAGCTCCGTGTAGTACGCGGCGCGCCGGTTTTCGGCGTCTTGCCAAGTTTTATCGACACCATTCAATCGGTAGCGGAACTGCATACGTTCCGGCATAGTCAGGCTCAGGGCCGTGTAATCGATGCGTAAGTTGCTGCTTCCTTTAGGAAGACTCAAATCTGCCGTGGGGCTATATAGCTCATCATTCACCGCTATGCCTTTGATGACAACAGGCGGTGGTAAATCATTATGTAGCGGATGGGTGGGGTCAAACCAGAATAAGCCGATCGTTGTAGCAAACCATATCTTGCCCTTCGCGCTAACGATAGTCCGCGATCCGCTGGCTTGCGGGGCAGCGCCCAGCAAGCCATCTTCATGGTCGAACTTGGAATAGTGGACGCGATATGCTGGCTCCGTGAGCAAGCGATGGTGTTCTGCCGCAGGGATACGGAATACACCTGAGCCACTACTCAACCAAAGGTCGCCTTCATCGGACTGTGCAATGCCCGAAGTTGCCTGAAACCGTTCCTGGTTATGACCGATGACGTTCCGGAAACGGCTTCCATCCCAAAAGGCGATTCCATTGTTTCCGCCTACCCAAAGAGTTTTTCCATCCCAAAAAAACTGGACAATCGCCCCAAGATTGATGCCATCCTTTGCATCAAAGATTCTCAACTTCGTGCCTGTCAGCGAAAAAATGAGGTTACCCTTGGTTCCGATCCACAACACACCATTGGGGGCGGCATACATCGATGTGTAACCGGCTTTAGGAACATGCGCAATACCGCCATCCCGAGTCCATTTTCCGTCCTTCAGGCGATAAAGATTGGGGCCGAATATGGCCCACATGCAGCCCTCTGCATCCATGCCCAGGCCCCTGCCTGGCAAATCGAGCCCTTTGGGCAAGTTCTCAGGTGGAGGAACTATGGTGCGGATAAATCCTTGTTCGGTTCTTTCAACACGGGTCAGAGACTCGCGCGTAATCGTCCACAACCGGTCTTGGGGATCCACATATTGCGCCACCGCGATGTTCATCGGTAAAGGCGGCGCAGGGTCATATAGCACCGGAAGAGATGACGAGCTTTCTATCAACTGCCTGTCACTCCATATCTCGCCGTTCTTGCGCACGGCCAGAGGCAATGCCTCCCCCTGAGTGTGGACGGCAGGATAAGCTGTCAGCTTGTTTTCGCGAAAACGGTCCAGCCCTCCGCTTGTGCCGACCCAGACATTGCCCTCCCTGTCCAGCAACAGGGCTGTCCCACTTTCACCGCTTAAGCCTTGCTGAATGCTAAACCGCCGCGCTGCATCGGGCGCGTCTCCTGGCTTCAACATTTCAACACCGTCGGGACGCAGAATCCACATGCGGCCAGAACGGTCCAGTGCCGTTTGCCCCGTAGGCCCGGTTCCGGGATGCCACTCCAGCGGCCCACCTTTATTGGTGGGGCCGTGCAACATGCGAATACCTCCCACACCATGATCGTTGGCCCAAATGCTGCCATCCGGATGTTCGGTCAAACCACCCCACCCCCACTCCCCTGAAACTGGCTCAAAGACTGAACTTCCGATCGCACGATGGTATATCCCGCTATAACCGCGGAGCCACCATCCACCTTCCCGATCAAGAAGAATTTGAATCGCCGAGGGAGGCGCTCCCAGTTCTTTTGGCGCTAATTGGAATTCGCCGTCCTTTAACAGAAATAATCCTCGGGCCGTCGCGACCCAGACTTGCCCTTTCGAGTCCATGGCAAAGTCCCAAGTCGTACCATTCAACTTACCACTTTGCGCCGGATAGTGTTTCACAATGCGACCTTGACGAACCTCTGTAGCACCGCCGTAACGATAGCCAATCCATACGGAGCCGTCAGCGAACGCTTTAACACTGCTAATGTCAGTGTACAAAAGCTGATCATTGGGAGAGGTGAATCGTTCAAACCGGACGCCATCAAAACGGTATAAACCGATCGACGATGCAACCCATAACCACCCATCCACGGACTGAGCCAGTGAAGTCACATAGGAAGGTGCGCCATCTTTCGGCAGCCAGCTAGTGTGATGTAGGGTGATTTTGGAGGGCTCCACCTGCTGGGTCGCTGCCGGAATTGCTGCCTGTGCTTGATGGAGTAGAGCGCATGTCGACAGAAAAAAGCAAGCAAGCAGCGGGAACAGTTTGCCGCAGCCAAAACGTTTTGCAGGAAGCATATTGCGGAGCTTAAAGTTGTGAATTATCAATACTACACGATGGACTATGCCTCCCCCACTCTCTTTTGATCGGTGTTGCATGACTTTCACATTCCGGAGCCAAAGAGGGGGTGACGGCTTGAGAGCTCAAGCGACCATTTTGTGGAACAGAAAATTATAACAAGCGTTTGATTTCAAAGAGATTGTCACGGGACTCAAAATCCCGCGCTGGAGACAGCGTGCCGGTTCGATTCCGGCTCTCGGCACCGACAAATAAAAGGCTCTCAGGCATGAGAGTCTTTTACCGGCAGCAGAGACCTACGCTCCCCCTATCCTTCTCAGATCTCATCTTCAAACGAAGCAACGCTCTGCCGTTGCCGGTTGACCACCAGGCGGGTTACATCTGGCCTTGAGTAATGGCCGGCCTGATCCATGTTTTGGCGTTCACGCCGCACTTCGCGCTGATCGAGTGTAGCCACCAGCAGGCATTCGCTGCCGACTGTCGGCGGAATCACCCATTCACCATTCGGCGCAGCGATGCACGAGCCGCCGTTTGCCAGCACCTCCGGACAGTCTGCGAGTATGCGGTCAAGATGCGGCGTATCGGCAGGGAAGTCTTCGCGGCGCATCAGCGCGGAGATTGAAATCGTAAAGCAGCGGCCTTCCTTGGCGATGAAGCGGGTGATGTCTTCCGTGTTGCGCAGATTGCCGGGCCATAGTGCAACGTGCAGGTCTTCACCCTGCGCATACAGTGCTGCACGCGACAGCGGCATCCAGTTTTCGAAGCAGTTGAGGCCACCTACCGTAAATGCGTCCAGCGGGTGAACGCGCAATCCGTGACCATCGCCCGGCGACCAGGTCAGGCGCTCTTCGTAAGTAGGCATCAGCTTGCGGTGCACGGAGCCGATCTTTCCATCCGGCCCGATATAAACACGCGAGCAATAGACGCTATAGCCGCCGCGATCCTGCGGCCGCTCGATACAACCTAACATCACGGCAATGCCATGCCTGGCCGCTGCTGCACACACGCCATCAAGATGCCCGGCCTCAATCTGCACTGCCTGCTCCAGATAGTAGGCATGGATATCTTTCTGTATCGGCGAATTAAACCGGGCGCCATCAGTCAACTCCAGCCAGAACGGATAGCCGGGCAGCAGGGCTTCGCCGAAAGTGACCAAACGGCATTGCTGTTCTGCCGCGCGGCCTATGTAGTCGATTATTTTTGCCAGTGTTGCGTCGCGGTTCAGCCAGACCGGCGCGATCTGCGCCAATCCGACAGTGATAAGGTCTTGGCTCGGGGTGTTGATGGATGACATGGTGTCCCTTTTACGTGAATGTTGAAAAACGCCGGCAGGCAAATGCGGATAGGGCCTGGTTAGCGCCTGAATTATTTCTCAAACAATTGCGCCGGATCTAAAAACGATTTGAATTCCAGTGCATTGCCGGCAGGATCGTGAAAAAACATTGTTGCCTGTTCTCCGACCTGGCCTTTGAAGCGAATGTAAGGCTCGATCACAAAGGAAACGCCGGCAGCCCTGATGCGCTCCGCAAAGGCATGAAACTCATCCCAATCCAGAACCACGCCAAAATGCGGCACTGGCACGTCGTGGCCATCGACCGGATTATGATGCTGCGCGTCCTTTTTTAATGCCAGGTGCGTAACGATCTGATGGCCGAACATATCAAAGTCTATCCATTGCGCGCTGGAGCGGCCTTCCGCGCAGCCCAGGATTGCGCCATAGAAATGACGCGCCTTATCCAGGTCGTCCACCGGGAAAGCAAGGTGAAATGGATTAATTTTTCTCATGATAGCGATTCTCCTTCAGGATATATTTTTCGTTAGAGGCCACATGATAAACTGCCCTATATAGACCTTGGCAAACGACAATTACGCACCATGAATGAGATTAACTCATGCAAAATACCGTCATCAGCGAACGCCGGCTTCCTTCTCTCAATGCAGTACGCAGCTTTGATGCGGCAGCGCGCCACCTGAGTTTCACTCTCGCGGCGCGGGAACTGTGCGTCACGCAGGGTGCGGTCAGCAGGATGGTGCAGGCGCTGGAAACCGAGCTGGGCGTCGCGCTGCTTCATCGCATCGGCCGCACTCTGAAATTGACGACCGCCGGTGCCGCCTACCATCCGCATATTCTGGAGGCGCTTGACCGCATCGCTGCTGCGTCCCGCTCCGTCAGGCGCATGGATGGCGGCGTCCTGTGCATCAGCGTGCTGCCGACCTTTGCGATGCGCTGGCTGGTGCCGCGGCTTCCCAGATTTCAACAGCAGTATCCGGACATTCTGGTGGACATCACCACCAATGAACGGCTGGTCAATTTTTCGGCAGAGCCGATCGATATCGGAATTCGCTATGGGCTGGGGCAATGGCCAAACGCGGAGGCAACGCTTTTCATGCCTGAAGATGTCGCTGTGTATTGTTCGCCGGCATTGCTGCAACGCGGCCCACCGCTGCGCGCACCGGCCGATCTCGTTACCCACCGGCTGCTGCACCATACTACCCGGCCTGCGGCATGGCAACAATACTTCGCCGCCTATGGGCTGCCGACGCCGGACATCAGCCAGTCGCCTGGCTTCGAGCACTTCTTCATGGTCATTGAAGCCGCCGCTGCAGGCATGGGCGTGGCGCTGCTGCCCTTATTTCTGGCAAGAGCAGAATTGGCATCCGGCCGGCTGGTGCGGCCTTACGAACAAACGCTACGCAACGAGCAGGCGTATTACATTGCCCACGAACCCGGCGCCGGCAGGACGCGCAAGATTCGCCTGGTGAAGGAATGGTTGCTGGAGGAAGCGCAATTGACGCTGGCGGAGAATGGATGAGGACGAACAAGCCCCATGACATATGTGGCGAGCTTCGCATCACTGTCCCATAGCCGCCAGCGTCAATTGCGCTTCCTCCAGCAACCATTCCTTCACCAGGCGAATCTTGCGCGTCCTGCCGGCGCCGGGTTCGTGG
>JAYSKH010000219.1:0-18993 GCA_043726505.1 Undibacterium sp.
ACGCCGGGCACGGTCCTGACCAAGTGGTGGAACTGGGTTTCGATGGCCTTAACATCGGCAAAGATGTCGGCGTGGTCAAATTCCAGATTATTCAGCACCGCCGTTTTTGCATGGTAATGAACGAATTTACTGCGCTTGTCAAAGAAAGCGGTGTCGTATTCGTCCGCTTCTATGACAAAGAAGTCGGATTGCTGGCCCGCGCCGGTCAGCCGCGCAGAAATACCAAAGTTCAGCGGCACACCGCCGATCAGGAAACCGGGTGCATATCCTGCCGACTCCAGTATCCAGGCCAGCATCGCCGAGGTGGTCGTTTTGCCGTGCGTACCGGCCACTGCCAGCACCCAGCGGTCCCTCAGCAACTGGTCACCCATCCATTGCGGGCCGGAGATATAAGGTAAACCGCGATTCAGGATTTCTTCCATCAGCGGATTGCCACGCGAAATCACATTGCCGATCACAAACAAGTCAGGTTGCAGATGGACTTGCTCGGGGCCGTAGCCCTCGGTCAGCTCAATTCCCTGCGCCTGCAATTGCGTGCTCATCGGCGGGTAGACATTGGCGTCGCAACCGGTGACCTTGTGGCCGGCCTCTTTCGCCAGCACCGCAAGACCGCCCATGAAAGTACCGCAAATACCTAGTATGTGAATATGCATATTTAATTGATAAGAAAATCTTTAATCGTCGCGCATTTGAACCGCATCTGAAACTTTCAGGCGCCTGTGCGCTCAAAAGGGCAGACAGCAATTCAAGAATCCCGCAATTCTACCTGAGCGGGATAAGCTGGGGCAGACTTTAGCTGAGGCCGACTTGAGTTAAGCAGACTTCAGAGCAGAGGCAGACTTTGGAAGTCTGGGCTATTATCTAGGGCAAGTGGCCTGCTGTTCACCAAAGGATGGCCGGCCGCTTGTCCGATCAAGACTTATGAATGTTGAAGCAATGCTTAATTACCCTAGTGATGCCGACATGCTGCGTAGCGAAATTGCTATGCTGGCGGCCCGCATGATCGCCGAAGATGGCGCCGACTATGGTTCCGCCAAGCGCAAGGCTGCCAAGCAGATCCTCGGCAACAAGAAACCCAAAGGCGACGTGTTGCCGGACAATAGCCAGATAGAACAGGAAGTCAGGGAATACAATGCGCTGTTTTTTGGTGATACCCAGCCGCAGCGCTTGCTGCTGCTGCGCCAGATGGCGCTAGGCCTGATGCTGGAACTGGAAAGATTCAATCCTTACCTGACCGGCGCGGTGCTGAACGGCACTGCGGGACAGCATAGCGACATCCACCTGCAGCTGTTTGCCGACAACACAAAAGAAGTCGCCATCTTCCTGCTGAACAAGGATATACGCTTTGAAGTGTCCGAAACTTCCGGCAACCGCAATGAAACCATAGAAACCCTGAGCTTCCTGCATCAGCAGGAAGGGGTGCACCTGGCCTTATATAACCTGGATGACCTGCGGGCCGGCGGCCGCGCAGAGCGCGGCAATATCGCCGCAGTACGCAATTTAATAGAAGAAAGCACAATAGAATGAAAAAGAGCTTTATCGCCAGCGCCGCCGTCGTCGCCATCATTTTTGCCGGCGCCGGCATCTACTTCGGCACGCAGCATGCGGCGCCGGCCAAACAAGCCTCGCCTGCTGTCGGCCAGCTGATGCAGATGACGCTGGCAGACAGCAAGGGTCAAAAGCAAAAATTATCGCAGTGGCAAGGCAAGTTTCTCGTTGTAAATTTCTGGGCAACCTGGTGCGGCCCTTGCGTGCAGGAAATGCCTGAATTGTCCGCATTGCAAGGTGAACTGGCCTCCAAAAATATCCAGTTGCTGGGTCTGGGTATAGATAGCCCAAGCAATATCGCCGAATTTGCCGACAAATATAAAATTACCTACCCGGTATTTTCCGCCGGCATGGATGGCACGGAACTGTCGCGCCAGATGGGCAACCAGGCCGGCGGATTGCCATTTACCGTGCTGATCGCGCCGGATGGAAGCTTGGTAAAAAGCTATCTTGGACGCCTGAACATGAATGAATTACGTGCTGATATAACAAAACTGACTATGTAAGCTGTCGAGTTTTCCTTGCCAATGTGGGGTAAATGGCGGCAAAATGCGCCTATCGTCGATAAACCAATTGGTATTATGGCAAGTAACATCCTGCTGCTGAACGGACCCAACCTGAACCTGCTCGGCACCAGAGAGCCTGCGGTATACGGTCACACGACTTTGGCGGATGTAGAGTCTGCAGCACGGCAACAGGCAGAAACTGCCAATGCCAGGCTGCACGCTTTTCAAAGTAATCATGAGGGTGCACTGATAGACCGCATCCACGCGGCGCGTGATGAAAAGATCGATGCCATCGTCATCAATCCGGGCGGGCTAACCCATACCAGCGTTGCATTGAGAGATGCGCTTGCCGGTGTGGCCATACCTTTTATCGAAGTGCATATTTCCAATGTGCACCAGAGAGAAGCATTCCGCCACCACTCTTTTCTGTCCTCCATAGCAACAGGCGTCATCTGCGGCCTTGGTACTGACGGTTACAGACTGGCGATTGACTTTGCGTTAAAAAGTCTTTAAATTCGTCCATCTTCACGCAATTAGCAGATATAATCGCGCCCTACGACTCGAGTCGCAGCGATTTGCCGGAGCATCGGCTTGATTATCTGCTGAGTTTCGATTGTGTATCCAATAATTTAAAAACCATTATTCCCAGGGGAATTCCACATGGATTTAAGAAAACTAAAAACCTTGATCGACCTCGTTGCCGAGTCTGATATTGCAGAACTCGAAGTCACGGAAGGCGAAGGCAAGGTTCGCATTGTTAAAACTTCCGCGATACCCCAAAACCAGGTAGTGATGATGCAGCCGCAAGCGATGCAGCAGCCTATGCAGGCGGCTCCAGTTGCAGCAGCACCGGTTGCGCCGGCCGCACCTGCCGTTCCAGAAGGCCATATCGTCAAGTCGCCTATGGTTGGTACTTTTTACCGCTCTTCCGCTCCCGGCTCTGCGCCTTTCGTTGAAGTCGGCGCCAGCGTCAAAGCCGGCGACACACTGTGCATCATTGAAGCGATGAAACTGCTCAATGAAATCGACAGTGATACTACCGGTGTGGTCAAACAGATCCTGGTCGAAAACGGCCAGCCGGTCGAATATGGTCAACCTTTGTTTGTGATTGGCTAAACGCCGGCGCCCGCTACCAGCGGCCTAAGTCCAGCGTTGTTCAGCAGCATTATCACTGCACCGCAATCAAGCGCTGCAATCACTACAGACTACTACTATGTTTGAAAAAATCCTTATCGCCAACCGTGGTGAAATCGCGCTACGTATCCAGCGCGCCTGCCGCGAGATGGGCATTAAAACCGTGGTCGTGCATTCCGAAGCCGATCGCGAAGCCAAATACGTGAAGCTGGCGGACGAATCCGTCTGCATAGGACCGGCACCGTCCAACCTCAGCTACCTGAGCATGCCTGCCATCATCAGCGCGGCGGAAGTCACCGACGCGCAGGCGATCCACCCGGGCTATGGTTTCCTGTCAGAAAATGCCGACTTCGCCGAACGCGTGGAGCAATCGGGCTTCGTGTTTATCGGACCGCGCGCGGAATCGATACGCATGATGGGCGACAAGGTATCGGCCAAGCATGCAATGATCAAGGCTGGCGTACCTTGCGTACCTGGTTCGGAAGGCGCACTGCCGGATGATCCCAAAGTTATCGTACAGACAGCCCGCAAGGTAGGCTACCCGGTCATCATCAAGGCAGCCGGCGGCGGCGGCGGACGCGGCATGCGCGTCGTGCACACGGAAGCGGCATTGCTGAACGCTGTGACCATGACCAAGGCGGAAGCCGGCGCAGCCTTCGGTAACCCCGAAGTGTATATGGAAAAATTCCTGGAAAATCCGCGCCACGTGGAAATCCAGATCCTGGCCGACGAACACAAAAACGCCATCTGGCTGGGCGAGCGCGATTGCTCGATGCAGCGCCGCCACCAGAAGGTCATAGAAGAAGCGCCGGCACCAGGCATTCCCCGCAAGATCATCGAAAAAATCGGTAACCGTTGCGCTGAAGCCTGCCGCAAGCTGGGCTACCGCGGCGCGGGCACGTTTGAATTCCTGTACGAAAACGAAGAGTTTTATTTCATCGAAATGAATACCCGCGTACAGGTTGAACATCCGGTAACCGAAATGATTACCGGCGTCGACATCGTGCAGGAACAGATTCGCATCGCTTTTGGCGAAAAACTGCGCTACCGCCAGACCGACATCGAATTGAAAGGCCACTCGATAGAGTGCCGTATCAATGCCGAAGACCCATTCAAGTTCACGCCGTCTCCGGGACGCATCGTTTCCTGGCACGCGCCGGGCGGCCCTGGCATTCGTGTGGATTCGCATGCGTATGCGGGCTATTTTGTGCCGCCGAATTACGATTCGATGATAGGCAAGGTCATTTCTTACGGCGCCACCCGCGAACAGGCAATCAAGCGCATGCAGATCGCACTGTCTGAAATGGTGGTCGAAGGCATACAGACCAATATCCCGCTGCACCGCGAACTGATGATTGATGCTCGCTTCATTGAAGGCGGCACCAATATCCATTATCTCGAACAAAAGCTGGCCGACAAGCCGGATTTGCCTAAAGACGCAAAAGCAGGCAAGAAATAAGAGGGTATGACCGTAATGGCCTGGATAGAAATTGTTATTGAAGTTGCACGCGAACACGCGGAACCGCTTTCCGATGCATTGATGGAAGCGGGTGCGTTGTCAGTATCGGTAGAAGATGCCGATGAAGGCACCGATGCGGAAAATCCCCTGTTCGGCGAACCCGGCATGGAGCCGGATGAAACCGCATGGGACCGCAGCCGTGTCGTGGCGCTGGCCGAAGTCGACAGCGACCACGCTGCGATTGTGGCCGAAGCTGCCGCTGCCATTTCGCTGACAACACTACCAGCCTATACGACTCGCCCGGTGGAAGAGCAGGACTGGGTGCGCCTGACGCAATCCCAGTTCGAGCCCATCCACATCGGCAAGAATATCTGGGTTGTGCCCAGCTGGCACGATGCGCCGGATGCAAACGCGCTGATCCTGGAGCTGGACCCCGGTCTTGCGTTTGGTACCGGCAGCCACCCGACCACACGTTTGTGCATGGAATGGCTGGAGGCCCATGCGCCGAAAGACCAGACCGTGCTGGACTACGGCTGCGGTTCCGGCATTCTGGCGATGGTTGCCAAGAAGCTGGGCGCGCAGGACGTCGTTGGCGTCGATATCGATCCGCAGGCTATAGAATCCGCGCGCTACAACGCGGAGCGCAATCACTGCGACATCCACTATGCACTACCGGAAGATTTTGCGGTCAGCCATCCAGCCAGCCATAAATTTGGCGTGGTAGTTGCCAACATCCTGTCCAGCCCGCTGAAACTGATGGCGCCGATGCTGGCCGGCCGGGTTGCCCCGGGCGGCTCGCTGGTGCTGTCCGGCGTGCTGTCGCGGCAGGCCGATGAAGTGGCGGCAGCTTACGCTCCCTATATCAAGCTGTCGGTATGGGCCGAGCACGAAGGCTGGGTCGCCCTGGCCGGCCAACTTCCTGCCTAGCGCCACGGCAAGCGGACGACAGAGATGGCCCTCGCCACCCAGTGTCCCCACTGTCATACGACCTTCCGTGTCGCCAATGACCAGCTGAAGCTGCACGCGGGCATCGTCCGCTGCGGCTCCTGCCAGCAAATTTTTAACGGCATAGAACACCTGGTCGCACCCGGCGCTACCCCTAACGTGCCTGCCACGCCCTCCACGACGCCTGCTGCCCCGTCTACAACACAGGGTTCTGCAAGGCCCGACGCAATTGTAGACACCGCTGCAAATACCACTGCAGATACCGCTGTCACTGCCGCACAGCAAGCGCAAGTCATAAGGGAAACGCCTGAGACCCTCGCGCATGCTGAAACTTTTGCTGCAGAAGCTGCCAGCCCGGAGCATGTAGAAGCGATGCCTCTGCACGAAAAGACAGCCTTTTCGTCGGACATGCTGGATTTTGATGAAGAAGTTTTCACCGAACCACTGCCATTCGCCAATAAACCAGCCGCAGTGCAGCCGGCGCCAGAGCCAGCCACCGCCGCCGTCACCGATGACGACGAAGCCGAACGCCAGCACCGCATGGCCTTGCTGGTGGAAGCGGAGACGGACTGGTCCATCGCCGACGCTGCGCCTGACGCACACAAGCTGGCGCGGGATGCCTTGCTTGACACTGACACCAAAGTTTTCCTGCCGGCCGCAGACGCATTGCTGGCCGATGAATCCCTGCAACAAGAGACTGCAGAAGAAGCCGCGGCCGAAGAGCACACAGCATCGCATTTTGATTCCGAGGCTGAATTCCATCCCGAACTGCTGTCCGAGTTTGAAGCCGCCTACGAATCCGAGTTCGATGCGGTCGTCGCAGATAATGGCCAGGCGATATCGCTGGCGGAGCCGGAATCTGGGTCGGAATCTGAATCCGAAGCTGAATCCGAAGCTGAACTGGAAGCCGGCGCGGAAACAGTGCCGGAACATTCCGTACTAGCCTCCTCATACATTGAAGAGCACGCTGAAGACCATGCCGTTGAAGACGAACACGCGCTGCCAGAATCGGCGCCGCACGCAGATGCCGGCGTGGGCGCAGTAGCAGACGCTGCCATCAACGACGACGCATATGAAGAGCCGCTGGAACCGGAAACCATCGATGCCTATACCGGCAGCGACGCCGAACAGGCGCTGGAAGCGGCATCGATCCGCGCCGAGCATATAGGCGACAATATTTCAGACGTGCTGGAACCGGAAGCACCGGATTTCGTCGTCCAGGCAGAACGCAAACAGGCGCGCAGCAAAACCGTGCGCATTGCGATGATCGCGATGTCGGTATTGCTCTTTTTTGCGCTGCTGGCGCAGGCTGCTTACATGCTGCGCAACCAGCTGGCCGCGTGGTTGCCGCAATATAAGCCTATGCTGGTGGACGTCTGCAAATCCCTGAATTGCCAGATCAGCCTGCTCACGCAGATTGATGCGGTATCGATAGAATCCAATGAATTGCAGGCGATGGCGCCGGACAAGAATATCTTTTCACTGACGCTGCTGCTGCATAACAAAAGCAGTACGCTGCAAGCCTGGCCGATGCTGGAACTAACGCTGGACAACGACAAGGACCAGCCGGTGCTGCGCAAGGTATTCACACCTGCCGAATACCTTGCCAACAAGGGCGACCTGGTCAAGGGTTTCCCCGGCCCTTCCGAGCAATCCGTCAAATTGTATTTTGAGCTGGAAACGCTGAAGGCTGCCGGCTACCACGTCTGGCTGTTCTACCCTTAAGCCTGCAGCGCGATCGCTAGTTGCGCCCCTACCCTGGCATTGTTTTTCACCAGCGCGATATTGGTCGCCAGGCTGCGGCCACCGGTCAACTGCTTGATGCGGTTCAGCAGGAAAGGCGTAACAGCCTTGCCCGCTACGCCCTGGCTACCGGCTTCCTGCAAGGCCTGCTGCGTGATCGCATCGATTTCTTCTTTGGGCATAGCGTCCGCTTCCGGCACCGGGTTGGCGACCAGCACGCCGCCGCGCAGACCCAGCTGCCATTTGGTGCGAATGAAGTCCGCCTGCTGTTGCGCGCTGTCTAGCTGAAAATCTGCTTTGAAACCGCTATCGCGCGTAAAGAAGGCCGGGAACTGCGGCTGGCCGACGCTGACAACCGGCACGCCGTGCGTTTCCAGGTATTCCAGCGTCAGGCCCAGGTCCAGTATCGATTTGGCGCCAGCACACACAACCGCTACCGACGTCTGCGCCAGTTCCTGCAAATCAGCAGAAATATCGAAACTGGTTTCCGCGCCCCTGTGCACGCCGCCTATGCCGCCGGTGACGAATACTTCTATGCCTGCCAGTTCTGCACAGATCATCGTCGCCGCCACCGTGGTCGCACCCATTTTGCCGCTGGCCAGTACATACGGCAGGTCACGCCGGCTGACTTTCATCACATCCGGCGTAGTACCCAGCAGCTCCAGTTCCGCTGCCGACAACCCGACGCGGATCTTGCCGCCGATGATGGCGATCGTCGCCGGCACGGCGCCGGCATCACGGATGATCTGCTCCACGTCGTGCGCGGTCTGCACATTTTGCGGGTAAGGCATGCCGTGCGCGATGATTGTTGATTCCAGCGCCACGACCGGCTTGCCCACTGCGCGCGCATGCGCGACTTCTTCCGAATACACCAGGTAGTTCTGCATTTGTTGATCCTCTACGATAAATACATTGAGCATTCCGCCGGCAACTGCACCGGCTTCACATTTTTCGCGGCTCAGGCCAGCAATATGTCCAGGCTGTCCGGCGCCAGATCCGTGCAGACGGTAGCGCTGCTCTGTATCGTCAGCGCCGCCAGCGTCAGACCGCGCCGGCAGGCCAGCTCCAGCTCGCCCGGTTCACGGTTCAGCGACCAGCACACTGCAGCCGCAAATGCATCGCCCGCACCCGTCACGTCACTGACTTGCACAGGTGGCGCCGCCAGCCGGCGCATTCCCGTGGCGGAAGTAAACAACACGCCCTGGCTACCCAGAGTGACGATGACATCCTGTACGCCCTGCTGCTGCACAACGGCGCAGGCGCGCGCAATGTCATCCTCTCCGGACAACATGTGGCCGACACGGGTTTCCAGCTCTCCCTTGTTCAGAATTAGTAGCCGCACACCATGCAGATCTGCCGGCAGGCGCGCCATCTTAGGCTGCGACACCGCCACCAGCACTAGCGGCACTGCTTCGCGCGCGGCCTCTTGCAGCAGTAGGCTAACACTATCGGCTGGCAGGTTCAGGTCGGCCACTGTCATTGCAGCCGCGGCACGCTGCGGCTGCCGGGAAAGCAGAAATTCCGGCGTCAACTGATCGCATAGCTGCATGTGCGACAACGCCAGCAACATTTCACCATTGTCATCCAGCACGGCGGTATAACTGCCGCTGGCCGTGGCGGCAAGCCGCAGGCTGCCGCGCATGTCCAGGCCCACCGTATCAGCCTGCGCCAGCATTGCGGCTGCGGCTGCATCATCACCCAGCGCAGTGAGCAACGTAACCTGTGCGCCCAGCCGCGCGAGGTTTTCTGCAATATTGCGGGCAACGCCGCCCAGGCTTTCATGCTGGGTGACCGGATTGGAAGTTCCCATCTGCAGCGACGCCAGCGTGCGCACCTTGCGGTCCACATTGGCGCCGCCTATGCAGACGATTGGGCGGTTATCCGGCAGCACGTAGGCACGGCCCAGCAACCTGCGCTCGCGGATCAACCCGGCGATATGCCCTGCCACCGCGGAGCGCGACAACTGCAGCTGCGCAGCCAGTTCCTGCTGGGAAATAAATGGATTGGCCTGTATCAATTGATAAAGCTGGTCTTTCTTGGTTTCTGCTGCGCCCATTAGCCCATTACATTCCGTTGTTGAAAAAGCGGCCGTCAGACCGAACCAAACATTTGTTTATATTATTAAACATTTGTTCGAATATTGTCAAACGAACGCCTCCGAACTTCACTAAATTGATGCAAATAGCGTAATCTTTTGGTGAATGCGCGTAAAAACCAAAAGCCCCGGGAATTAATTCTTGACTTGTTTTATACCGCCATAGTTAAATAGAGAACCGGCTACGCAAACGATTGCGCGGCCTATTTTTTTGCCTTTTAGCGGAAATGCGAAGCGGCTATCCAAGGGTAAAGCGGCTTGAATTTCTGTTAGACTTGCTGGATTTTTACCCGTATTTTGCCAGTCCCCCCTGGCTTTGCCTTTTGCGAGAAATATAAATGAAGCCACGCATCGCTGTTGTCGGCAGCGTCAACATGGACCTGGTGTTTCGTACACCACGCATGCCAGCCGTTGGTGAAACCCTCAGTGGTCACGAATTCCGCCAGATTCCAGGCGGCAAAGGCGCCAATCAGGCTGTCGCCGCCGCGCGCCAGGGAGCCGACGTGGCTTTTATAGGACGTGTTGGCGATGATGGTTTCGGCCAGTATTCGATCCGCTGCCTGTCGGAAGACGGCATCGACGTCAGCTATCTGTCGGCAGTGCCCGATATCGCCACCGGCGTAGCCGGCATTATCGTCACCGATGCGGGCGACAACAGCATCGTGCTGGCGGCAGGCGCCAATGCCGCATTGTCAGCAGAAAACGTCGAAGCCGCGCAGAGTGCCATATCTGCCGCGCAATTACTGGTATGCCAGCTGGAAACCCCTCTCAGCACCGTCACCCGCGCCATACAGCTGGCTGGCGAACACGGCGTCAAGGTCATCCTGAACCCGGCGCCAGTACAGGCGCTCGCGGATGAACTGCTGCAACAGGTCGATTATCTGGTCATCAATGAAACGGAAGCATCGCAATTGAGCGGTATCCAGGTGACAGGCCAGGAAAGCGCCCACCTTGCGTCGGAAAAACTGCTGCAGCGTGGCGTCTCCGCTGTGCTGCTGACCATGGGCGAGCAAGGCCTGTGCATCACCGAACCGGGTAAACGCCAGTACATCGCCGCGATCAAGGTAGATGCCGTTGACACTACGGCTGCCGGCGACACCTTCGTTGGCGCATTCGCAGTCGGCATAGGCCGCGGCCTGGACATCTACGCCGCTAGCGTCGAAGCCCAATATGCGGCAGCACTGACGGTGACCAAGCTGGGAGCGCAAACGTCGATTCCCAGCCGTAGCGAAGTGGAAGAATTTATGCGGAGCCGGGCTGCACACTGACGCAGATTAGCCTTAGCCGGAAAATACGCAGCAGCCGGACGATAATCGCGGCTTTCTGGCAGACTTCGTGCTAGCTTACGGGTGGCTCGATATCATCAGGACCGCATCAGGACAGCTTAAGGGCAGGCTAAAAGGCAGTGCAACAACAGATGGCGGCTGCCATGGACTTTTGACAGATACATATGACGGTCAGGCTGGGCCTGGGCCGTACTCTCACACCTCTTTCGAGATTAGGATTGCACATGAAATTGAATCGCGTGAAACTCAATCGCCTCTGCTTCGCCATTGCCACGCTCTGCAGCGCCGGCAGCGCGGTCAACGCCTACGCGGCGGACCCGAAACTGGCCGTTGTCTATGATGCGGGCGGCAAGTTCGACAAGTCATTCAACCAGTCCGCCGCCGAAGGCGCTAACCGGTTCAAGCAAGAAACGAAAATCAACTTCCTTGAAGTGCAGGTCAGCAGCGATACGCAAACCGAACAGGTATTGCGTAACCTCGCCCGCAAAAACATGGACCTGATCGCCGCCATCGGCTTTGCGCAGGGACAGGCCGTGCAAACCGTTGCCAAGGAATTCCCCAAGGTCAAATTCGTCGTCATTGACAGCGTGGCAGCCGGCCCCAATGTGAACTCTGTCCTGTTCAAGGAACAGGAAGGCTCCTACCTGGTAGGCGTGGCCGCCGCGCTGGCCAGCAAAACCAAGAAAGTCGGTTTTGTCGGCGGCATGGATATCCCACTGATACGCTCGTTTGAATGCGGTTATGCACAGGGCGCAAAATCGGTGGACGCCAAGATAGATGTTACACAGAACATGGTCGGCACAACACCGACAGCCTGGAACGACCCTGCCAAGGGCGGGGAGCTGGCGCGCGCGCAATTTGAACGCGGCGTGGACGTAGTCTTCGCAGCGGCCGGCGGCAGCGGCATGGGCACTTTGCAGGCTGCCAAGGAAAAGGGCAAGCTGGCGATCGGCGTCGACTCCAACCAGAACTACCTGCATCCGGGCACGATGCTGACGTCGATGATGAAACGCGTCGACAATGCCGTGTATGACAGTTTTATGCAGGTCAAGAACGGTACATGGAAAGCCGGCACCACCAACAAGGGCCTGAAAGAAGGCGGCGTGGATTGGGCACTGGACAAGGACAACCGTAGCCTGATCAGCGCTGACATCGAAAAGAAAGTCAACGCAGCCAAGCAGGACATCATCAGCGGCAAGGTCAAGGTCATCGACTACCGCGAAAACAACAAGTGCCCGGTCTGATAGAGAACTGACGGAGACACGCGGCGGGGCGGCAGCGCCCTGCCGGACCCGCCGGCCCTTCCCCGAACTTACCTAGTGATCAGCATGCAGCCAGCAGTAGAATTTCGACATATTTCCAAACGCTTCGGAGCAGTGCAAGCGAATGCCGATGTGAGCTTTTCCATCGCGCAGGGAGCAATACATGGCGTAATCGGCGAAAACGGCGCAGGCAAATCGACGCTGATGAGCATCCTGTACGGCTACTACAAGGCCGACAGCGGGCAGATTCTGCTGAACGGTGAAGAACGCGCTATCCGCAGCAGCCAGGAAGCGATACGCCTGGGCATAGGCATGGTGCACCAGCATTTCATGCTGGTCGAAAACATGACGGTGCTGGACAACGTCATGCTGGGTGCCGAAGGCGGCATGCGGCTCAAGGCCCACCGCGCAGAGATTGAAGCCAAACTGCGCGACATCTGCAAACGCTACTCACTGGATGTGGACCCGCTGGCAAAAATACAGGACCTGTCTGTCGGCGCGCAGCAGCGGGTAGAAATCCTGAAGCAGATCTACCGCAGCGCCAATATCCTGATTTTGGACGAACCCACCGCCGTGCTTACGGTGCAGGAAACCGAATCGCTGTTTCAGGTGCTGCGCCTGTTCAAGGAACAGGGCAAGACCATCGTACTGATCACACACAAGCTGCAGGAAATCCTGGCGATTACCGACAGCGTGACGGTGATGCGCGCAGGCAGAGTCGTTGGCGCCGTGCAGACGGCCAATACCAATAAAGAAGAGCTGGCCAACATGATGGTCGGCCGCCCGATAGAAACCCAGCTGCCGCGCGCACCATTCAATCCGGGCGCTACCGTGCTGAAGGTTGAAGGCCTGAACCTGCAGAACGACCAGAATGTCACCTTGCTGGACAATATCAATTTTAATCTGCGGGCTGGCGAGATCGTCGCCATTGCAGGCGTCTCCGGCAATGGCCAGAGCGAACTGCTGGAAATTCTCAGCGGCATGCGCTTGCCGAGCAAGGGCAATGTCAGCTTTCTGGACAAGCTGCTGCCCTTCAGCCGCCGTCGTGATGCCGATGGCCTGCCGGCCTTGTTCCGCAAGCTCGGCATTTCGCACATACCGGAAGACCGCTTGCGCGACGGTGTCGTCAAAGATTTCTCGGTGATGATGAATCTGATGCTGGGCTATCAGCGTAAAGCCAGCAAGGCGCTGGGCCTGATCGATTTCAAATCGGTGATGCAGCGCTGCGCCGAACTGCTGAAAATGTTCGACGTGCGCCCAGCCAACCCCAATCTGAGGATTGCGCTGCTGTCCGGCGGCAATCAGCAAAAAGTCGTGATCGCGCGCGAAATGGAAGCTGCGCCCAAACTGATGCTGGTCGGCCAGCCTACGCGCGGCGTGGACATAGGCACGATAGAAAGCATCCATGCGCAGTTACTGAAGATGCGTGATGCCGGCGTCGCCATCCTGCTGGTATCGGTGGAACTGGAAGAAGTGCGCGCACTGGCAGACCGTATCCTGGTCATGTCCGGCGGACGCATTACCGGCGAACTGGCTGCAAACGAATTTGATACAACAAAAATAGGCTTGATGATGGGGGGCCTGCATAAATGAGTACCAACGAACTCCCACGCTGGGCCACTGCTGTTGTACTACCGCTGCTGAACCTGCTGTCCGCGCTGCTGGTGGCGGCGCTGGTGATTTATCTGCTGGGTGAAAACCCGCTGGAATCGCTGGGCATCCTGGTCAACAGCGCAGTGATGAATCCGGAAGGCCTGGGTTACACACTGTTCTACGCCAGCACCTTTATCTTCACCGGCCTGTCGGTATCTATTGCGATGCAGGCCGGCCTGTTCAACATCGGCTCTGAAGGCCAGATGTACCTGGGCGGCCTGGGACTGACCGCGGTCATTCTGGCTCTGGATTCGAGCCTGCCTTCCTGGTTGCTGATCCCGCTGGCGCTGCTGGGCAGCGCGCTGTTCGGCGCTACGTGGGCGTGGCTGCCGGCTTACCTGCAAGCCAAGCGCGGCAGCCATATCGTGGTAACGACGATCATGTTCAACTTCATCGCCGCCAGCCTGATGAACTTCATCATCGTTACCTACCTGATTCCTGCCGGCCAGCAAAACCCGGCCAGCCGCCTGTTCGCAGAATCCGCATGGCTGCCGAAAATGAATGCCTGGTTTCCGATACTCGGCGATACGCCGCTGAACATCAGCTTCCTGCTGGCGCTGCTGGCGCTGGTTATTTACGGTGCTGCCGTCTGGCGCTCGTCATGGGGCTACCAGCTGCGCGCCACCGGCCTGAACAAAAACGCGGCGCATTATGCAGGCGTGTCGATCACCAAGATGATCGTCGTCGCGATGCTGATTTCCGGCGCGCTGGCGGGCCTGGGGTCGGTCAACTCCTTAATGGGCTCCACGCATTACCTGGCGCTGAACTTCCCGGCCGGCGCTGGTTTCATCGGCATTGCGATTGCGCTGATGGGCAGGCAGCATCCGGTCGGCATCCTGTTGTCATCGGTGCTGTTCGGCGCGCTGATACAGGGCGGCTTTGACCTGTCGCTGGAAAAATCGAATATCCCGCCGGAAACCTTTATTTTCATCCAGGGCCTGATCATCCTGTTTTGCGGCGCCATGGAAAATTTCTATGCGCCGGCAATCCTTGCCCTGATCAATCGCCTGCCTAATCGATCAACTTCGCGAGCCAAGTGACAGCCATGTTTGAAGATTTTCATCTAGCCAGCATCCTGGTATCTACCATCCGCAATGCGCCCGTACTGATTTTTGCGGCGATGGCCGGCCTGTTTGCAGAGCGCAGCGGCGTGGTGGATCTGGCGCTGGAAGGAAAAATGCTGGCCAGCGCCTTTGTTTCCGCATCGGTCGCCTATGTCACGCAAAGTCCGTGGCTGGGTATTGCGGCAGGCGTCGCTGTTTCAGCGGCAATCGCCTTGCTGCAGGGTTATGTCAGCATCACGCAAAAGGGTAACCAGCTGGTGGCCGGCATCGCCATCAATATCGCTGTCAGCGGCCTCAGTTTTGTACTGGCTCAATTCTTCTTCGGCCAGGGCGGCCGCACGCCGGACCTGGGCCAGGCCCGGCTGTTTGATATCGTACTACCCGGCACCGATCTAGTTGCCAACGTGCCCTTCCTCGGCTGGTTTTACGGCAAGCTGATCGGCGGCCATAGCGCGCTGGTGTACCTGGCGTTTGCGCTGGTGCCGGTTGTGCACTGGGTCATCTACCACAGCCGTTTCGGCCTGCGCCTGCGCGCCGTCGGTGAAAACCCGCATGCGGCCGATGCCGCCGGCATCCACGTGGAGCGCACCCGCTTCATGGCGATGATGACGGCCGGCGTACTATGCTCTTTCTCCGGCGCCTACCTTGCCATCGTGCAAAGCGGCTTCTTCCTGCGCGACATGTCGGCTGGTAACGGTTTCCTGGCGCTGACGGCGCTGGTGTTTGGCAACTGGCGTCCGCTGTACACAGCGATGGGCTGCCTGATGTTCGGCTTTTTTGCTGCGCTGCAAATCCAGATGGAAGGTGTGGAGCTGCCGGGCATAGGCAAGATTCCCGGCTCGCTGATCCAGATGATTCCTTACGTTGTCACCGTCATCGTGCTAGCTGGCTTCATGGCAAAATCGGTAGCGCCCAAGGCGATCGGTATTCCTTTTGTAAAGTCACGCTAGGCACCAGCGCGGCATCTTGCGCGGTCACTGCAACAGCGGTAACGACAGAATTTCTACGGCCTCCTTGAACCGGGTCCATATAAAACAATCGCTGGTATTAGGTTCAGTAACATGGCTAATACCAGCATAGTTTGGAGAATAGATATGCAAAACGCACAAGCAAAACATAAGGTCATCTTTGATACCGATCCAGGTGTCGATGACGCAATGGCGCTGTACTTTGCACTGGCCCACCCGGATATCGATCTGATCGGCATCACGACCACCTTCGGTAACGTTACCGTAGAGCAGGCCACCATCAATGCGATCTACCTGACCCGCCTCGCTGGCCGCCAGATTCCGGTCGCACGCGGTGTTCCTGTACCGTTTGCCAAGGCTCCCGGCGAACCGCCTGCATTCATCCACGGCGCCGATGGCCTGGGCAACCTGCCTAGCCGCGTGAATGTGGAAGGCGCAGCGGAAGAACGTAGCGCAGCCGAGTTCATCGTCGACATGGCGCGCAAGCACCCTGGCGAAATCACACTGGTCGCAGTAGGCCCGCTGGGCAACCTGGGCCTGGCATTGAAACTGGAACCAAAGCTGCCTACACTGTTGAAGCAGGTAGTGCTGATGGCGGGTACCGTGGAAGAGCCGGGCAATGTATCGCCAGTTGCGGAAGCCAACGTATGGAATGATCCTGATGCAGCCGATCTGGTATTTACCGCCGGCTGGGACCTGACCATGGTAGGCCTGGACGTCACGCACCGCGTGGTGCTGATGTCCAGCTTCTTCAAGCGCCTGGCGGAACAGCATAAGCATATCGCGATGGAAACGTTGTCGCACGCGGTCAACTTCTACAGCGATTTCTACAGCAGCATCCGTCCCAACATGGGCCACGGCTGCTTCGGCCATGACGTACTGGCCTTTGTATGGCTGGTGGCGCCGGAGTTGTTTGAAACAAAATCCGGCCGCGTGCGCGTAGCAATGCACGGTATCGGCAACGGCCAGACGATGATGGACAGGATAGGTACTATTCCTTACCCGCAGCCAGGCTGGGAAAAAGACAAACCGGAAACCCGTGTCTGCATGAAAGTCGATGCACCGGGCTGTGAAAAACTGATAGACCAGATCCTCAGCAGCGACTGGCTGCTGCCGGCACTGACCAAATAAGCAACGGAGGTTTATCATGCATATAGAACCTGTTGATTACCTCGCCCCCGACGCGGCGCAGAAGTTTACTGAAAGTCTGCACCGCACCGGCTTCGGCGTGCTGAAGAACCATCCGCTGTCGCAGCAAGTGCTGGAAACGATCTACAAGGAATGGTACGACTTCTTCCAGAGCGATGCCAAAAGCAACTACAGCTTCGATCCGGAAAAGCAGGATGGCTACTTTTCGCCCAAGGTATCGGAAACTGCCAAAGGCAATACCAAGCGCGACCTGAAAGAGTTTTACCATATCTTCCCGTGGGGCCGTTATCCGGCGGAAGTGTCGGATGCCGCAAGCAAATATTATGACCAGGGTGCTAGCCTCGCCGCAGAACTGCTGCAGTGGGTGGAGGACCACTCTCCTGCAGACATCAAGGCCAAGTATTCGATGCCGCTGTCCGACATGATCACCGGCAGTGAACAGACCTTGCTGCGCGTGCTGCATTATCCACCGCTGACCGGTGATGAAGAACCGGGCTCGGTGCGCGCCGCCGCGCATGAAGACATCAACCTGCTGACGATACTGCCGGCGGCCACGCAGGCCGGCCTGCAAGTGCAAGGCAAGGATGACAAGTGGTTTGATGTGCCGTGCGACTTCGGCATGCTGATTGTCAATATCGGCGATATGCTGGATGAAGCATCGGAAGGTTACTACCCATCCACCAGCCACCGTGTGATGAACCCTACCGGCGACGAAGCAAAGAAATCGCGCGTTTCGCTACCGCTGTTCCTGCATCCAAGGCTGGATGTCAAACTGTCGGACCGCTACACCGCTGGCGAATATCTGGAAGAACGCCTGATTGAGCTGGGCGCGAAGAAACCGAAGCAGTAACAGGTTTCAAAGGGAATGCGGCCAACATGGCCGCATTTCATTTCCCGGCTAGCAAAGTTCGGTCATCGAACATCCGTACCAGAACATCATCAATAAATCCGAAAGAACCCCATGAACCAAGAACAACTGATCCAGGAAGCCGTCGCTGCGCGCCTGAAAGCCTACACGCCATACTCCAAATTCAAGGTCGGCGCGGCGCTGCTCGGCAAAGACGGCAAGGTCTTCCACGGCTGCAACGTAGAGAACGCTTCGTACGGTTTGTGCAATTGCGCCGAACGCACTGCCTTCTTCAGCGCGGTCGCCTCCGGCTACAAACCGGGTGACTTCAGCAAAATCGCCGTGGTCGGCGATACCGAAGACCCGATCGCCCCCTGCGGCGCCTGCCGCCAGGTCATCATCGAACTGGGCGGCCCGGAACTGGAAGTGATATTGACGAACCTGAAAGGCGACATCAAGCTGACCACCGCAGCGAAGCAGTTGCCGGATGCGTTTTATCTGAAGCCGGAAGCCTGAACAGTTCCACGGATTCGCTAGAAACTGCCTTACACGCCGAGCTGTTGAAGTGCATTTTCAATCAACGGCAAGCTGATTTCGTAGGTTCGGCTGAAGCTTCACCAGCCCAACATCTTCGCAAATCAGTGGCACGTTTTTAAGCGGCGGCCGGTGGTAGTTTGAAGATTGTTGGGCAGATGAAGCCTTTGCCCAAGCTACCCTACTGCTCTGCTATCTCGATTTTCAAGCGAAGAGCGGTGCAATAGATAAAGCCCATTGCACCCTACGATGTCCGTAGTTGGTAGCGTACGTTAGCAAAGCGTAACGAACCGTCTCAACGAAGACTAAGACTAAGACTAAGACTAAGACTAAGACTAAGACTAAGACTAAGAACAGAATAACTCCGACTCGCAGTAAAAGTAAGAACGAGCGTCGCGGCCACCGCTCCCCCTACTCCTCCACCGCCAACCGCAAGCGCTCCAGTGCATCATCCCACTGCCGCGAAATCATCTCCAGCGAACGCCGCGCCTCATCCAGCTGCGCAGGCTCGAACTCCCACAGACGTTCCCGCCCCGCCTTGACGTCGCGCACCAGCCCTGCCCCCGCCAGCACCTGCAGATGCTTGGTGACGGCCTGCCGTGTGATGTCGGTACCGGCAGTCAGCTGCGCAATGGAAAATGCACCGCCTACGCATAGCACCGCCACCAGCCGCAGCCGTGTTTCATCCCCCAGCGCAGCAAACAACGCCGCCGAGCGCGGCAGGATGGTTTGCAGGGGTAATTTTTTTGATTTCGCAGATTCAGGTGCTGACATATTTCTCTATATTCCTCAACTGCCCT
>JAYSKH010000220.1:0-17407 GCA_043726505.1 Undibacterium sp.
CAATGATCCCCGCTTCGACGATGAAGCTCGTCACGACGATGGTCGCGCTGGATGAACTCGGCCCCACTTACCGATGGAAAACCGCGCTGCTTACAGATGGCAGCATCAAGAACGACACGTTGCGCGGCACGCTGTATCTGCGCGGTGGCGGCGACCCCAACCTGAGCTGGGACAAGCTGGAAATGATGCTGCGCAAGCTGCGCGACCAGGGCATCAAGAAGATAGGCGGCGATATTGTGCTGGACCGCAGCTTTTTCCAGCCGGAGCGCTTTGATGTCAATGTGCCCCCCTTCGATGACACGCCTGACGCCTACTACAACGTCATCCCCGATGCGTTGATGGTGCACAGCAACCTGATCAGCTTCAGCCTGGAATCCTCCGCCGACAAGATCATCGTGCGCACATCGCCTCCCATGGCCAAGGTCGCCATAGAAGACCATCTGGCGCTGGACGACCGCGATTGCGCCGCGTGGGAAGCGGGCTGGAAAGCCCCCACCGCCGACATCGCACGCAATAAAGCCATCAGCCTCGTTCTCAGCGGCAGCTTCCCGCGTAACTGCAAAGCGACGACTGAGCTGAACACGCTGGACCGCAACCTATATATAGAAAGAACCGTACAGGCGCTATGGCGCGAAATCGGCGGTACCTGGAACGGCAGCGTGCGCGATGGCGTAACACCGGCCGGCGCCAAACTGCTGGTAGAGCGCCAGTCCGAAACGCTGGCCGACAATATCCGCCTCGTCAACAAACGCTCCGACAATGTGATGGCCCGGATGCTGTACCTGACACTAGGCGCAGAGCAGGCCAAACAGGGCAACCAGGGCAACTATCAGAGCACGCTGCAGGCAGCCAATGACAAGATCATCAGTTGGTTTAATAAACATGCTATAGACCCGAGCGGCATCGTGCTGGAAAACGGCTCAGGCCTGTCACGGCTGGAGCGCATCAGCCCTGCTCAGATGGCAGCGCTGCTGAAGGTGGCCGAGCACAGCAACTGGTTTGCCGAATACGCGAGCAGCATGCCGATTGTGGCCGTGGACGGCACGATGCGCAGGCGGCTCAAAGGCACTGCTGCCGAAGGCCGCGCCCGGATCAAGACCGGCACACTGAGAAATACCGTGGCGGTGGCAGGTTATGTGCGCGACAGCTATGATGAAAACTGGATCGTCGTTGCCATGATCAACAATGACGATGTATCCAAGGGCCGCATTGTGCTGGATGAACTGCTGGTCTGGGTCGCCAACGGCGGCGCGGAAGGCGCGACCAAACTGGCACAGCAGACGCTTAAGAAGGAGCCTTAAGGAACGTTAGCGCTCCACCATCTTAGGGGCCCACAGCCCCTTTTTTGCGGTATATTTTGTAGCATAGTTGATATTTTTCATATCTTTTATGTGTTGCCACCCGATAAATATTGAAAAAATCCACACAGCGCCTATATATGGAAATCATCCCCTGGCGCTGATGCGTATTGAAAACAACTCAATACTGCTGCGGTAGCGCCTCCAACCTAAGGCGGCAAGCAAATGACAACCACTTCCACACAGCCAGGCACTTTGAAGATCGATTTTGTTTCGGACGTTTCCTGCCCCTGGTGCATCATCGGCCTGAAATCCCTGGAGCAGGCGATAGACCGCATCGGCGGCGACATCAAGACCGACATCCACTTCCAGCCTTTTGAGCTAAATCCCAACATGGGCAGCGAAGGCCAGGACATTACCGAGCATATCGCTGAAAAATACGGCGCCACGCCTGAGCAGACCGCCGGCAACCGCGAAGCGATACGCGCACGCGGCGAGGCGCTGGGCTTTACCTTCAGCATGGACAAGCGCGGTCGCATCTACAACACCTTTGATGCGCACCGTCTGCTGCACTGGGCAGAACAGGAAGGCAAGCAATATGCGCTGAAAACCGCATTGTTTGATGCCTATTTCACTAACGGCCAGGATCCTAGCTCGCATGAAGTGCTGCTGGCGCTGGCGCAGCAGGTCGGCCTGGATCAGGCGCGCGCGCAGCAGATCCTGTCATCCGATGAATATGCTGAAGATGTGCGCCTGCAAGAGCAGTTCTACCTGAACAGCGGCATTCACTCCGTACCTGCCGTCATCATCAATGACAAACACTTGATCTCCGGCGGCCAGCCGCCGGAAGTGTTCGAGCGCGCCTTGCGCCAGA
Source organism: Undibacterium sp. (assembly GCA_043726505.1). Lineage (GTDB taxonomy): Bacteria > Pseudomonadota > Gammaproteobacteria > Burkholderiales > Burkholderiaceae_D > Undibacterium. The sequence continues at coordinate 2,173 of JAYSKH010000220.1, forward strand.
TCGCCGCGAGCAACTAAAACGCTTCGGACAAAAAAACAGCCGGGTCAGCCCGGCTGTTCCTTTTTTTCATCTGAAATATCTGATGACACGTTAATACCGCTGCCAGTAGCCGCCTGAAAATCTCCACGCATTGCCCGCATGGCCCCAGTGCCCGGGTACCCAGAAGTAGCCGGGGCGGCGCGCTTCCCAGTGGCCGGCTACCCAGCTATGCTGGCTGCCGGTCCAGCGCCAGTAGCCGCCGACCCAGAAAAAGTTTGGCCCCGGCGCTGACGTTACGACCTCCACGCGCTGCGCGGGAGGCGCAGCCGTCACAACAACTGGCACTGCCCTCGGCTCTGCGATCAGCTGTACCCAACGGCCTTTGTGAAATACCCAGCCGCCATGCTCGCTGCTCCAGTACGCCTGCTGGTAGACCATGTCCGGCCGGGACTGCTCCCAGTGGCCGTTGGTCCACATGTATTCATCCCTCTCCCACATCCAGTGGCCGGCGATCCAGTAGGCATCGACATACGGTGCAGCAGGAATGGTTTCCACCAGCGGCGGCGGCGGCGGCGGCATGGCTACCGTGGCAACCCGGTCTATATGCTGTGAACGTGGCGGCGCGGCGCAACCGGCCAGCACCAGCCCGGCGGCGGCCACTGCGGACAGCAATAACCTGCGATGGTGAAAATGGACTTCCGTTGAATTCATAAGATGACGCTTCGCTAAATAATCTAGAGAAATAGGCTAAAAAATAATTGCTTTGCCTATTAAACGAAAATTTGCGCTCGAAAGTGAAGGTATTTACAAAGCATTACATATTGACATGTTTTGACAAGGCAGAGGCCGCGCTTATTCCGCAGCCTTGCTGGCATCGGTTTCCTTGTCGATCTGCTGGCGCTGTGCGTCGGCTGCCTTTTGCACATCCTGTTCCACATTCCTCGCTTTTTGCAACGCCTTCTGCTGCCCTTCCAGGAAATTGACCGGCGGCTTTTCTTCCTTCTTTCCGCAACCGCTTAACAGGCTGCAAGGGCCGCATACCAGGCCGGCTAAAATCAACGAAAACAAAAAGCGCATAATGACCTCAATTAACAACGGGAAGCTGCGGCTATGCAGCTGGAATAGCCACAGCATAATACAAACCGTGCCAAAACTGGCGGCCTGCTGCAATTACCGCAACCCGTTCTACCGCGTATCAACGGTTCCCTGCCTTTTTGCCGCAGGAAGTTCTATAATCCGCCCTCCCGATCGATTCTGATCAATTACTACCCAAGTCCACCGGAGCCAGCATGCTTATTATCACGATTAAACAAGGCAAGGAAAAGAGCCTGCTGGACAAACAGCCGTGGATCTATGCATCTGCGGTAGAAAAAGTCGATGGCAAACATGAAGAAAGGAACAGGCCCGGCGCCACCGCGCTGGTGCAGTCGTCATCAGGCCAGTTCCTGGCGCGCGCCGCCTACAGCCCCAAATCACAGATCCGCGCCCGCGTGTGGAGCTTTGACCAGGGTGAAGCGGTAGACCATGCGCTGATCAAGCGCAGGGTTAAGGCTGCCATCGCCGCGCAGGCAGGCGCCGCTGGAAATCCGGTTGCGCTGATCACCGGAGAAGCCAATGGCCTGCCCGGCCTGCTGGTGGACTGGTACGGCGGCAAACAAGGCTACCTGATCTGCCAGTTCAATGCTGCCGGCGTCGATGCGTGGAAAGTGCCCATCGTACAAAGCCTGATCGCGGAAACCGGCTGCGCCAACGTCTATGAGCGCGCCGACGAACTGATGCGCAAGGGAGAAGGCTTGCCGGTAGTGGCCGGCGCATTGGCCGGCGACGAACCGCCGGACGAGACCTTTGTCACGGAAAAAGGCCAGCGCTTTGTCGTCGATTTAAAGACGGGCCACAAATCAAAAACATGATGCCCGCAACACGCAGTCAGTAAGGCAAAACCGCAGCCCCTGTCCCTGCAAGCCACAGCTTCATTCTCCGATGCTTCTTACTGACGCAGCGCCTGCAGCAACTGCTCGGTGCTGCGCACGCGGCCCATCTTGGGGAAGATGTTCTGCGTGCTGAAGTCATGCCACTCCTTCGCCATCGTGCTCATCGCGTCTTCGGCAAACACCAGCTCAAAGCCCTGATCAAACGCCTGCCTTGCCGTGGACTCGACTCCCATGTTGGTGGCGATGCCGGCCATGATCAGTGTGCGTATGCCGCGGCGGCGCAGTTGCTGTTCCAGATCGGTACCGTAGAAGGCGCCCCATTGCTTTTTAGTGATCAGCACGTCGCCAGGCTGCATACCGGCTTCCGGCACCAGTTCGCAGGCATTCGCCGGCAACGGTGGCGCACCAACGGGACGATAAGTTGGCGTATCCACCGGCAGTTTCAGTATTTCATCGATCAACACCCGGACGTTGACAACCGTGCCGCCCTGTGCGCGCATTGCCTGCGCCAGCCGCACCGACTGGCTGACCACTTGCGTTCCCGTGTAAGGCGCCAGATCGCGTCCCACAATAGCATGCTGCAGGTCGATCAGGATTAATGCCGTGCTCTGCGCTTCTATAGAAAGATTGCTCATATTCGCTCCAATAAGTTTGTTACGGTAGGTTGCCTGCCGTTACATGAGGCTACCCTCACATTTATTATAACGTATAATCTGAGGATGCCCTCACATACAAAAAAAACAGACCCCGTCCGTCCTGCCAAGGTCGCCAACACGCCAGCAGGCAGGCGCACTCCCCGCCAGGCGCGTAGCGAAGACCGGCTGGCCGGCGTGCTGGAAGCCGCCGCGGAACTGATTGCCGAAACCGGTTATGAAGCGGCGACCATGACGGCCATCGCGGAACGCGCAGGCTCGTCAATAGGCGCGCTGTACCAGTATTTTCGCAACAAGGAGGAGATAGCGCGCGCACTGCGTGAACAGTATGGGGAAGAGATGGCGCAAGGCTGGGCGATGCTGGATAAGGTGGCGCAGCAGCTGACGCTGGAACAGCTGGTGGGCCGCATGTTTGATCTGATGGTGGACTTTATGGCAAGCCGGCCTGCCTATATACCCTTATTGAGTGCGCCGCTGAACTATCAGCGCAGCGCAGATGCCAGGGTGCGGCTGCGCGAGCATTTCGCCGACATCTTCCGGCAGAAAAAACCAGGACTAAGCGCCGAACAGGCATACCTGATCGCCAATGTCACATTGCAGTTGGTGAAGGGACTGAATCCGCTGTACGCACAAAGCAAATCCGCCGAGCGTAAATTGCTGGTGCAGGAATTCAAAACGGTGGTGACGGCATACCTGACGCTCAAGCTGAGCGGCTAAGCCGTGGAGACCGGGCGTCGCGCCATAAGAGCCGCAACGCCCGTCAGGATCAGTAAGCCCAATAAGGACCGACGCCCTTCGGTGTGCTGGCCTGGTCTATTGCCACAAAAACCCGGCGGCCGAAGAAGAACGGCAAACCCCAGTCAAAGGTATTGCTGTCCGACGAACCCGCTATCGACGCTGCGGAAACAGAAGGCGACAGGCTATCCACGTTTTCAACCGTAAAGTTGACGGTACCCGTCGTGCCGTTGGTGCCGGTATTGACGGCGCTCAGGCTCAGCGTGGAAGGCGGGCAATAGAAACCCGTTGACGACGAGCATTGGGCGATGGACGAATCAGCGAAGAAGTAACCGTTAGAGCCGCTATCCAGATAGGAAGTTGTCAGCGTGCGCCCCTTGTACAAGGTCGTGAAGTTGCCGATATTGTTGGTGGTATAAACGTTTTCCGACGCAAACGCATTATTGGACTGCGTGCCTATGCCAAAGATCAGCGAGCCGTTCAGCGTGGAAACACCGCCGGCGGGCACCGAAGGCAAGACCAGCACCACGCCGTTATTATCCTGCGGGAATGAGGCGACCGGATTGGATACCTGTTGCGCTATCGGTAGAGTGATGGCCGTGCAGGCAGAACCGCTACAGGAATAATAAGCGTCCGAGCGCGCCTGTGTCGCACAGGCCGTGCCGCAATCTTCCTTGAACACGCCTACGCCGAGGATGCCATTTGCGCCCAGGTTGGCGACGGTGCCCAGGTTCACGTTTGCGGTATTGCGGCAGGCGGTGGGCACGGTGGCAAAGGACGTGTCGCCGATGATGTTGATCGGCAGGTTGGACGCAATTTCACCGCCAAGCTTCACGTCCGCCTTTTTAACGGAACCCCAGGTATAGCCGCTGGTGAATTTAACGCACTCACCGATCGTGGCGCCACCCGTCGTGGTTGCCGATGGCAGGCTCAGCGAAGCATTCAGGATGCCAGGCGCGATGATGCGCAGACCATAGGAGCCGGTATCCACCAGGATGTGGTCGATGGTCTGGCAGCTTGTTGTGCCGGGCGCGCAGATCGTGACGCTGACGTAAGGCTGGTTGATGACGCTACCGTCGCCAGTCGGGCCCGCATCGACCGTCATCGGTATCGAATTGACGATGGTCGGCGTGACGGGCGGCGTCGGTGTAGTTGGTGTCGTTGGCGTCGTTGGTGCTGTGGAGGCTGAGTCACCGCCGCCGCCGCAGGCAGACAGCACGAGGCAGGATGCAATGGCGAGGCTGCCGGCTATTCTTACCGTGCCTGCACCGCCGGACAAACCGGAAGACAGGAGGCGTTTTACTTGTTGCTGTAGGCTTGCAAAAGATCTCATGGATATTCGTCCCTGGCGTTGTTATTTGCGTATTTAGCGTATTGGGTTTATTGGATGTCGTCTGCGGTCACGCCGCCGGGAAGTTCTGCAGGCACCCACGCGCGTCCCTGATAGGCGCGCATATGGCCGCCGGACTGGATCACCACGTCAGGGCGCGTCACCGACAGCTGCGAGTTGCCGGCCTTGGGCTTCCTGGCGGCTGCGGTGTTCAGCGTCTCCGCATGTTTGCCGAGCAGTGTCTGCAGATCGGGAATGAAGGGACCACTCCAGCTGACGGCGAATACCGTGCCGCTGCTGGCCACATATTCGCGCACCACGGTGCCGGAAGACAGTGTGCTTTCACTGACGTGGTAATTGGCAGTCGATCTGGCGGCAGACAAGGTGCGCAACTGGCGGCCACTATCGCTGGCGCCGAAATCGGTAGGCGCACCACCGAGGGCTGCCGAGGCTGTCGAGCAATATGCAGACAGTAATAATAAAGGTAGGACGATACGCATAAAAACTCCTTAGCATGCTCAAAGACCGACAATCTGCTGCAGGCTGCCGGGTCACGTCATCAAAATATTTTAGAAAAGCCGCCAAAATTAAATGCCTGACGACAATGTAATCATTGTTGCAAGCGCTGTCTGTAAGCGATGGTAACTGAGCCCGCGCAATCGCTCTAATTAGAACTCATTTTTAGAACTCATTCTATCAAGATACCAGAGAATATTGACAATCTGGTTACTGTGTTTCGTCTGCCCGGCAAGCAGACCTGCTTTCCTTACTCATCAGCCGACGCATAAAATAGTCAACAAAAGATTGAACCTAAACCATGCAAAACTGTCTATCCGCTTTACCCTTATTTACACCGGTCATTTTTTGCAATCACTGTCTTGCGCATCACAAAGCTGTGTACGTGGCGCGCAATTCTTTGTTATGATCGCGGCAAGTACCACGGAACCACTGAATACGCTAGATAACCCAGCATTCGCTACAGAGCATTTCCAACACCACGCATGTTTAACGCCCCTGCCTTGACCACGACAGCGCCGCAACATTCGCCACAGATGTGGCGAATGTTGCGCATGCACGCCGGGCGTGGCTGGCGCGCGTGGGTGGCGGTTCTTACTATCATCAGCTTTGTGCTGCTGGTGTCTACTGCAGCCACGCATCACCACACCAGCTCGCTGGAAGACCAGGGCTGCTCGCTCTGTACCGCTGTTGCCCACAAGCTGAGCGGCGACATGCCTGTGCTGAAGCTGGCGCAGACCGTTACCTTCCTGGCTTACCGCCTGCCGCCGCTGCAGCTGATAAGCGTTACCTATACCTGCCCCCTGCTTTTTCCGCCCAGCTGCGGCCCTCCTGTACTTTCCTGATCCGCTTGCCACTGGCCTGACTGTTTTTGCTGACATCGTGCAATGAACATGGCGCTTGCCTGCCTTACCGGCAGATTCGCCGTTCAGCAGTTTTCAGCATAGCCATGTCCCAAACCGGATGCTTTCCGCATTGCCGATGCCGCGCCTACTATCAGGCAAGCATCGCTTTACTACGGGCTCAACACCTGCCCGAGCAACGGTACCAGCACCCAGCCGCAAGCCGGATGACTTCAGTTGTCAACACATTACAACAAGAAAGCGCTGTCCCGCATCCATCGCGGGCAACGCTGTTGATTCAATTCCAAGTTTTAAAGGTTTATTATGCAAGGTCCGCAACGCACGCTCCAGCAACACACTTTCCAGTTACGCAAACTGCCACTGATACTGGCCGGTTTGTTTGTCGCCTGTTCCGCCAGCTCTGCCTACTCCGCCACGCTGCAAAGCGAAGTGCGTAACAGCCAAGGCCAGGCAGTGCCGAATACGCAGGTCAGCCTGCTGTCCGCCTCTGGCGCAGAGCTGGCAACCACGCAGACCAACGCCAAGGGCCAGGCCATTTTTGCCGATGTGGCCAGTGGTCATTACATGGTGGAAGTCAAAGGCAATGCCGCCAGCCGCAAGGAAATCGACGTCGCCGCCTCAGGTGCCTCAGTCGCGCTGGTAGTGGATGCCGTATCTACGGTGGAAGTGACTGCCGCGCACCTGAAGAGTGCCCGCGTCGACCTGTCTCCCAAGGTTGGCACTACTGTGTATTCCATCGACAGGCATATGGTGGATACGCTGGGCCAGGGTGACAGCACGCCTTTCAATGAAGTGCTGCTGCGTCTGCCAGGTGTAGCGCAGGACTCCAAGGCCTCCGGCGGTATCCACGTGCGCGACGATCATGCCAACGTGCAGTACCGCATCAACGGCGTGCAACTGCCGGAAAGCATTACCGGCTTCGGCCAGTCCATCGACACACGCCAGATCGATGAAACCGATTTTGTGACGGGCGCCCTGCCTGCCCAGTACGGCCTGCGCACCGCAGGTATCGTCGATATCCAGACCAAGGAAGGCCACACCACGCCAGGCGGCCGCATCGGCATCCTGGCCGGCAGCAATAATTACTATAACCCTAGCGCCGAATTCTTCGGCACCCAGGGCGCGTTCAATTATTATGTGTCCGGCAGCTACCTGTCCAACTCGCTCGGTATAGAAAATCCGACCTCAGCACGCAGCGCCATTCACGACAAGACGGAGCAGACCAAGACCTTCGGCAACCTGTCCTATTTTGTGGATGACGACACCCGCCTGGGCCTGATGTTCGGCACCTATAACGGCAAGTTTCAGATCCCTAACAATCCCGGCCAGGCGCCAGGTTTCTCGCTGACGGGTATCAGCGATGCGGATGCCGGCACCAGCACGCTGCCTTCGGCGAACCTCAATGAAAACCAGCGCGAGGTCAACCGCTTCCTGGTAGCGTCCTTCCAGAAAACCATGGGCAACGTCAGCTACCAGTTATCCGCCTTCCACCAGTATTCCGAACTGCATTTCACGCCGGACGCACTGGGCGACCTGGCCTACAACGGCGTGGCTTCCGATACCCTGCGCTCCAACTCATCCAGCGGCGTGCAGGGTGACGCCAGCTTCAAGTTGAATACTGCCCATACCTTGCGCGCTGGCTTTACCTACACACGCCAGACCACACATAGCGACAACACGGTAGGCGTATTTCCAACCGGCGACGATGGCGCTCAATCATCGACCGATCCTTTCAAGGTCGTCGACAACTCCAGCAAAACCGGCACTATCTACAGCCTGTACGCGCAGGATGAATGGCATATCAGCGCACCGCTGACACTGAACTACGGCGTGCGCTTTGACCACGTATCCGCCTTCGTGCAGGAACAGCAATGGAGCCCGCGCCTGAACCTGGCCTACAAGCTGAGCAACTCCACCGCGCTGCATGCCGGCTACTCGCGCTACTTCACGCCGCCGCCGCAAGAACTGGCTTCGCAGGAAAGCATCAACCTGTATGCGAACACGACCAATGCGCCGGCCATCGGCACGTCAGATAATGTCAAATCGGAACGTACGCACTACTTTGACGTGGGCATCAGCCAGAAGGTCAACGACAAGCTGACGCTGACGGCGGATGCTTACTACAAGCGCATCACCAATATGCTGGATGAAGGCCAGTTCGGCCAGGCGCTGATCCTGTCGCCGTTCAACTACGCCAAAGGTTTTGCCAAAGGGCTGGAATTGTCTGCCGTGTACAACGACCGCAACTGGGGTGGCTTCCTGAACGTGACGCTGCAAAAAGCGCAGGCAACCAACATCACGTCCGGCCAGTCTTTGTTTGATCCGGAGGAACTGGCCTACATCGCCAACCACTATATCTATGTCGACCATGACCAGACGTATTCAGTGTCCGGCGGCGTGCATTACCACTTTGGCGATTCACAGGTCAGCACCGATTTCCTGTATGGCAGTGGCCTGCGCAAGACACCGGATGGCGGCGCACCGAATTCCGCTTCGCTGGATTCGTACACGACTGTCAACGCGGCATTCACGCATAACTGGAAGAAAACGGCGATTGGCGATATAGAAGGTCGCATCTCGATGATCAACCTGTTCGACAAATCCTACCTGTTGCGCGACGGCTCAGGTGTAGGCGTGGGTGCACCGCAGTTTGGTCCGCGCCGCACGCTGTATGTGGGCATGTCCACCAGCTTTTAAGCTGGGCACGGATTCCCGATAAAAGAGGCGCATGCAGGCAGCATGCGCCTCTTTTTTTTGGGGAAAGCCGGGCACACCTGGATGCGGATATACTTTCTTTTTTTTAATCTGGCGGAGTCAGCGCGTGGCAAAAATAACTTCCGGAATCAAGGCCTTTACCCGTTGCACGCTCGGTCTGCTGCTGAGCCTGACCCTCAGCCTGAGCTTCAGCTTGAGCCTCAGCTTGAGCCTATCGAACAGCGTACTAGCTGCGGGGGCTGCGCCAATCCATACCAGCCTGGATATTTCTAAAGCGCCGGACGCTGCCGATTATGGGCAGAAAAGCCAGGCACTGATTGAAGAATGGTATCCTCGCATCAACGTCGCCCTTTTTGGCGAAGGGCATCCGCTGCCGTTTGACACCGTGCATATCATTTTCGAGCCAGTACTGGTCATCGACGGCGCCGCCGCGTATGCGGAATATACGCAAGATACCGGCATCATTCACGTGTCTTCCAAGTATATTCAGGCGATGCCGGACGATTTCCGCGCCATGATGATCCACGAGCTATCGCATCTGAACCAGCATTATCCGCCCTCTCCACCCTCGCAGAATGCCGGCTGGCTAATAGAGGGCATCGCCGACTATGTGCGGCACAAGTATTTTGAACGGGATATCCAACCGCTTTTGCAGCTGGACGCGCAAGGAAAGCTGAGCGGCTATACAAAAAACGAGCCCTATTTTTATTCGCTGGAACATGACGGCACCAGCCTGGAAGATCACGGTTATATGAAGGCATACACGGTTGCATCGACCTTCCTGTACTGGCTGGAAACCAGAAAAAACAAAGACATCGTACAGAAGCTGAATCTGGCGCTAAGCCAAGGCGATTATTCGGACACCCTCTTTAAAACCTACAGCGGCGAAACGCTGGACAGGCTTTGGCGGGATTTTGTTGCAGAATCAAAGGCCCGCCGGGGAAACCCCGCAAGCTGATGCCTTAATTCACCGGCAAGACATCACCGGTAATATTTTCTGTCGGCCTATCGTATTGGCCTATTGTTTGGATTAAGATTCCAGCTAATGGAGAGCGGCGTTGACCAAAGCGGAGAAGACGATGACCACATTCAATACATCCCGTGAAATCCCGGCAAGTGTGGAGCAGGTGTTTGCCGCCATCAGCGATCCCGGGCGCCTGGCCCACTGGTGGGGGCCTGCGGGTTTTACCAACACCTTCAAGGTCTGTGATTTCAAAACCGGCGGCCACTGGTCTTTTACCATGCACGGGCCGGATGGAAAAAATTATCCAAACGAAAATATGTTTGCGGAAATAGAAGCGCCAACAAAGCTGGTTGTTCAGCACGTATCGGAACCGCATTTCCGGCTGACTATCCGCCTTGAGCCTTCGGCAACAGGCACAGTCGTATCCTGGTCGCAGGCATTCGATAGCCCGGAAGTTGCCAGCCGCATCGAGCATATCGTTGTTCCGGCGAACGAACAAAACCTGGATCGGCTGTCGGCTGAAGTGCTACGCCATCTGGATAGCTAAGGCCTGCGCTTATCTCAGGCTCAGGCTCAGGCTCAGGCCTCCAGCCACTCCCACAACATATCCCAGTCATTCGGCTGGAATGATCCTTCGCGCTTCAGCAGCACATGCCTTTTCTTGTCCAGCACAAAATGCGTGGGCTGTTTGGCGATAGTACCGAAGTTGTCCTTGTAATCCGGTGCATTACGCCACAGGATGGGAAAACGCTGCTCTTTCGGGATGCTCAGCGCGATAATTTTGTTGTAGGCCTCAAAGTCGCCCTTGGTGTCATCCAGGCTGATGGCGAGCAATACGAATTTGCGTTTGGCATTGCGCACATAAAATTCACGCATCAGTTTCAGGTCGTGGTTGCACAGATTGCAGCCGGCAGTGAAGAAGCTGACCAGCACCGTATGGCCGGGAAAATCCGACAGCGCCAATTTTTTGCCGGTGGCGTCCACACCACTAAGGCTGAGTTCCAGCGGTTCCTGTGCCTGCAGCGACGAATAGGCGCCCAGACACAGGGCACCGGCGGTAAATTGCAAGAACTGTCGCTTGTTCATGGTTTTCCTTATTTGTGTACCGCCTGAGTGGCCGGCGCGGTTGCGGCGGCCATGGGTGACATTATTTCCATTCAGCAAGCTTTTGTCGCCCACAGTTGCAAAAACTTACAGTCAGGTACACATTTTGACAAAACCCGGTGCGACAAGACTAGGTTCCACTCCAGCCGCCACCCAGCGCGCGGAAGGTGGCAACCGCCGCGCGTGCATTGTCTGCGTGCACACGCGCCAGTTCGTCACGGGCCGTCAGCAGTTGCCGTTCTTCCTGCAGCACTTCAAACAGGCTGACGGCGCCGCCCTTGTAGGCATCTTCTGAAGCATCCCTGGCGCGCACGTGGGCATCTACTTCTTCATGCAGATCTTTGGCCTGCGCTTCCAGCTGCGTCAAACCGATGACTGCATTTTCCACGTCTTCGGTGGCGCGCAGCATCGATTTGCGGTAGTTGATCAGCGCTTCGGCATTGGCGCCCTTGGCTTGCGCAACCAGTGCATCCACCCTGCCGAAATCGAACAACCTCCAGCGCAGGCCGGCTGCAGCCTGCGGCTGAAAACTGGCGGCGGACAATAAAGTGCCGCCGCTCAGGGTTTCAAAACCTATCAGCGCCGACAATGAAAACTTGGGGTAATACTCTGCAGTGGCCACACCAATGCGGGCACTGGATGCAGCCAGCTTACGTTCTGCAGCGATGACATCGGGGCGGCGGCGCAGCAGGTCTGCCGGCCCCTGCGCCAGTCCAATCGCCGGTACCGATGTTACCGCTCCCGGCGGCAAAGCCTGCGCCAGTTCTGCTGCATAGGTGCCGGGCTGCGCCCCCATCAGCACATCCAGCCGGTTCAGCTGGATGGCCATCTCAGTCAGCAAAGGCGGGATGGTGACCTTGGCTTGCGCTACCAGCGCCTCTGCCTGTGCGACCTCGCGGCTGCTGGCCAGGCCATTATCCAGCCGCAGCCTTACCAGGCTCAGCAAGTCTCGGTTGGTCTTGACCTGGTCTTGCGCCAGCGCCAACCGCTGCTGCGCACCGCGCACGCGGAAATAAGCGTCTGCGGCTTCGGCAGCAACGGAGATACGCACGCCCATACTGCCGGCCTCAGCCGCTTGCGCCTCTGCATTGGCAGCTTCGGTGCCGCGCTTCAGGCCGCCGAACAAGTCCAGCTCCCAGCTTGCGCCTGCGCCGATGTCGGTCAGCGTTTCATTGCGTTGATAACCAGGAAAGGCGCTGGCGATCTTGCCCAGCGGGCTGCCCAGAGACTGGTGCTGGCGTGCCGCCTGCGCGTTGACGGAGCCTGACGGCATTTGCTGTGCACCAGCCTCACGCGCGGCGTCGCGAGCCTGGTCTACCCTGGCCATGGCGGCCGCCAGATCCAGGTTCTGGTCCAGCACACGCTCGATGATAAGGTTCAGGCTGAGGTCATTGAAGCCTGTCCACCAGGTTTCCAGCGCAGGCGCAGGCAGCGTCGCCTGGCGCGCGTTTGCGGCGCTGGCGCCCTGATAGGAAGCGCCGGTCTGTAATTGCGGTGTTTCATAGTTAGGGCCAACCACGGCACACGCAGACAAGCCCATGGCCATAACGGCCAGCAGCACCGCTTTTCCACCTGAAGAAAGTACGGGCTTTTGCTTCAGCTCTGATTTCATAGCCATTTTGACCACTCCTTGAAAAATATCGGGAAAAACTTAAAAGTAACTTGCATCACAATAGTGACTAGTATAGAGTTACTTTCATGTTGATAGCAAGTGGAGAAATACCATGCAGAGAAAAAGTTTTGAAGGATCGCGCTGCCCGGTGGCGCGCAGCCTGGAGCGTGTAGGCGAATGGTGGAACATCCTGATATTGCGCGATGCCTTTTATGGCATGACGCGTTTTGACGAGTTCCAGAAGAGCCTGGACATCGCCCCCAATATGCTGACGCGCCGCCTTAACGGCCTGGTGGAAAGTGGCCTGATGGAACGCCGCCAGTATTCAGACCGTCCTCCGCGTTATGAATATGTGCTGACCGATATAGGCCGTGATTTCAAACCTGTTATCACCGCGTTCATGACCTGGGGGAACAAGCACTTTGCGCCGGAAGGTATCGCCGTGATGCTGACCAACGTCGCCACTGGCGAACGTGTAACCCCGGTACTGGTCGACGAGGCCAGCGGGAAAAAAATCAACGCCAAAGACTATGTTATTGCCGCCGGCCCCGCCGCCAGCGAGGGCATACGCAAACGTATTGCCTTTGCCGCAGAAAAACGCGCGGCGCCGGACAAGAAACCGGACTTCCCACCTGAAGACGGCAGCGCCCCGCAAATCTGACATTTAAATAAAGACAGGAACCATCATGACCACTACCACTACGCAAGCAGACGCCACCCTCCTCTCCCTACCGACGGCAAAAACCAGGCCCGGCAAAAAACGCCTTGCCGTCTCCATCGCCGCCGTTGTGGCCATCGTTGCCGCGGGCAGCTTCGGCTATCACTGGTGGACTGAAGGCCGCTTCCTGCAGACCACAGATGATGCCTATGTAGGCGGCAATGTCACCGTCATCGGCCCCAAGGTCGCCGGTTATATTACGCAGGTAGCAGTGACCGACAACCAGCTCGTGCATGCCGGCGATCTGCTGGTCAAGATAGATGACCGCGATTACCAGGCGGCGCTGGCCAAGGCGGAAGGCGCGGTCGCCGCGCAGCAGGCGCTGATGGCCAATCTGGATGCCACGCGCAGCTTGCAGGACGCAGTGATCCAGCAAGCAAAAGCCGGCGTCAGCGCCACCGATGCCGATACGGTGCGCACGCGGGACGACCAGACCCGCTACCAGAACCTGTCTTCCCGGGCCGCCGTGTCGGTGCAGAGTTCGCAAAAAGCCGATGCTGACTATAAGCAGGCGATTGCCAACGGCCAGCGCTCGCAAGCCAGCCTGATCGCGGCGCAAAAGCAGATCGATGTGATCGGCGCACAAAAAATGCAGGCGCAGGCGGCGCTGGCGCAAGCAGTCGCAGAACGCGACATCGCTAAACTGAACCTGGCCTATACGGAACTGCGCGCGCCGATAGACGGCGTCATCGGCAACCGTCGCGCACGCGATGGCGCCTATGCGACACCCGGCTCGCAATTGCTGTCCATCGTGCCGGCCACCGGCCTGTGGGTGGATGCCAATTTCAAGGAAGGCCAGTTGGCGCGCATGCAGCCGGGCCAGCGCGCAACGGTGGAAGCAGATGTGTTGCCGGGCAAGGTACTGCACGGCACCGTTGCCAGCCTCGCACCCGCAACCGGCGCGCAGTTCAGCGTGCTGCCGCCTGAAAATGCCACCGGCAACTTCACCAAGATCGTACAGCGCGTGCCGGTGCGTATCGTGCTGGATGCCGAAGATTCCAAATTGGGCGTGCTGCGCCCCGGCCTGTCAGTCGTAGCCGAAGTGGATATACGTAACAAAGCCGACAAACAGGCAGACAGCGGCCATCGCGAAACAGCAGCACTGCAGCAGGCCGGTCTATGAGCTCCGCCACCTTAGCCAGCACCGCTGGCCAGCCTGCAGCAGCTCCCCCGGCACCGTCGACACCGGCACCGGCGATGCAACCCAATTCAGGGTTTTCGGTGGGTGAGCTTTCCACCCACGCCAAGATCTTTGCGTTTGCAACCATGTGCGTGGGCATGTTCATTGCACTGCTGGATATCCAGATCGTTTCCGCTTCGCTGAGGGATATAGGCGGCGGCCTGTCGGCTGGTGTGGATGAAACCGTGTGGGTGCAGACCAGCTACCTGATCGCGGAGATTATTGTGATCCCGCTGTCCGGATGGATGTCGCGCGTCGTGTCCACGCGCTGGCTGTTCAGTTTATCCGCCGCCGGCTTCACGCTGGCCAGCCTGTTGTGCGGCACCGCATGGAACATCCAGAGCATGATCGCTTTCCGCGCAATGCAGGGTTTCCTCGGCGGCTCGATGATACCGCTGGTGTTCACCACCGCATTTGCGTTCTTTCAAGGCAAACAAAGGGTCATCGCAGCAGCGACGATAGGCGCGCTCAGCTCGCTGGCCCCTACCCTCGGCCCTACTGTCGGCGGCTGGATTACCGACAATTATTCGTGGCACTGGCTGTTCTTCATCAACCTGCTGCCCGGCCTGTTTATTACTATCGCCGTACCGATGCTGGTGCGCATCGATAAACCCAATTTCTCGCTGCTGCGCGGCGCAGATTACCTGGGCATGGCGATGATGGCGGTGTTCCTCGGCTGTCTGGAATACACATTGGAAGAAGGTCCGCGCTTTGACTGGTTTGGTGACGATACCATCCTGCTGACGGCATGGCTTTCGGGCCTGGCCGCCGTCGGCTTCATATGGCGCAGCATGACGCATGAGCAGCCCGTGGTAGACCTGCGCGCGCTGAAGGACAGGAACTTTGCCTTGGGCTGCGCGTTCTCCTTCATGAGCGGCGTCGGCATCTTTGCCACCATTTATCTCACGCCGCTGTTTCTGGGCCGCGTGCGTGGC
>JAYSKH010000221.1:0-4329 GCA_043726505.1 Undibacterium sp.
GCGGCAACATCGCCGAACAGCTTGCTGAGGTCTTCTTCCGCTTCCCAGCGCAGCGACTCGCTCAGTTGGGAAATCGTATTGGCAAAATCGGCGTCGCCATCCACCTTGACGTAAGAGAAGGCACGCTCGCGATTTTGCGCGATCAGCGGCAGGTCACCGGGCTTGATGCTGATCGTCACATTTGGCGTCTCTTCCTCGGCGGCGGCTTCCACCATGCCGTCGGCGCTGACTTTCAGCCTGATGGCAAACAATTCAACATCAATGCGCGCAATCTTGCCTGCATGCGCTCGCAATTTGTCTCTGGCCCAGGCTTCAGGCGCCAGCAGATGGTTGATAACGGAGGTAATAGCTAAATGTGGAATCATAGACGCTTAAATAAAAACCGCCCATGCTTGCATGGGCGGTCTCAAGTTTAACAGCTTATCGACAGCTAGGGCAGCGGCCAGACTGCTGAACGGCAATGGGGAACAAAGACTGTCAGGCCTTATGACAGCTGCTGTATGCCCGCCAGCACCCAGCCGCCCTGGCCATTCAGCGGTTTGGACAGGTTCCATACCTCGTTGAAAGGCTCGGTAGGCGCGTTGGCGGCTTCCTTGATCATGCCGGAGAATCTGATGCTGGCCAGATGGTCGTTGCCGACCTGTTCCAGCCCCAGCAGTTCAGCATCAACAGAAACGACGTCGGTGACATTGGCGCTGGCGCCGCGCTCCTGTATCTGCAGCTTGATTTCCGCATACATTTCCGGCGTGGTGAATTCGCGGATATCGTTGATGTCGGCTCTGTCCCATGCTGCCTGAAGGCGGATAAAGTAGGTTTTTGCATTGCGCAGAAAGGCAGGCACGTCAAAATCCGCTGGCACACCCCAGGGAGCAGACGCTGCCGGCGCGCCGAGTTCCGGTGCCTGGTAAGCTTGCGGCTCTATGCGCGAGCCGATTTCCGGCACTGCCGACGAAGAGCCTGCATATATAGGCTGCAGTGCGGGCTGCGGCTGCTGATAGGTCTGATATGAAGACGGGTAAGACGGTACAGCAGATACCGGGCTGTTCCTACGGAACATGCGGACAATGAACATCACGACAAATGCCAGTAGTGCCAGCGTCACAATGGAGCCCAGCATGCTGCTCAACGCGCCGCCGAATCCCAGGCTGGAAAACATCGCACCCAGCAAAGCACCGCCGATCAGGCCGCCGACGATGCCTTTCCATGGGCTGGCCGGACGCGGAGGCACGGCTGCATTAGGGCTCGCAGCTGGTGCTGTAGGTGCTTGCGCAGGCCTTGCTGCGTTGGACGGAGGAATAGACTGCCGCGACACGTTGCTGGACTGGCGGCCTATGGAGCCGCCTCCGCCCAGCCGACGCGCATCTGCATCGGACACTGTGACTGCCAGCGCGCTGGCGACAACCATCATTGCTATAAAGAATTTTTTCATCATTACCGCCCTGGCCTGCCTTGGGAGCGGCAGGCGCTTAAAGTTTAATACCGGTGTGTAAAGCGGCCACACCTGCCGTCAGATTGTAATACTGCACACGCTCAAGGCCTGCATCCTGCATCATGCCCTTCAGTGTTTCCTGGTCGGGATGCATGCGTATCGATTCCGCCAGGTAACGATAGCTTTCCGAATCATTCGCTATGCGCTGGCCCAGCCATGGCAATACCGAGAACGAATAGACGTCATAAGGTTTTTGCAACAAGGCCGGCACTTTGGAAAATTCCAGCACCAGCAGCTTGCCGCCCGGCTTCAGCACGCGGCGCATTTCCGCTAGCGCCTGATCCTTATGCGTCATATTACGCAGACCGAAGGCGACAGTCACACGGTCAAAATAATTGTCCTGGAAAGGCAGTTTTTCAGCGTCGCACAATAAGGTGGGGGTAATCAGGCCCTTATTCAATAGGCGGTCGCGCCCTACACGCAGCATGGACTCATTGATATCGGTATGCCAGACCTCGCCGGAAGAGCCTGCCTGTTTAACAAATTCCTTGGCCAGATCACCGGTGCCACCGGCAATGTCCAAGACCCTGAAGCCAGGGCGGACGGCAGCCTGCGCGATAGTGAAGATTTTCCACGCACGGTGCAGCCCGGCCGACATCAGGTCGTTCATGACGTCGTATTTGGCCGCCACCGAGTGAAAAACCTCGGCAACTTTATGCACTTTTTGGTCTTCTTCTACCGTGGTATAACCGAAATGGGTCGTATTAGTCATATTTTTCGCCTATGGAATGCGCGCATTATCCCAGATTTTCCAACAAAACACGCCGGATATACGTCTGTTGGCGCGCTTAGCGGCGCCGTCGGCATGCTGAAACCGCCCAGACTAAGGAAATATGCTTTGCCGCCCAGGCCGAATCTGGGGAAGTGCCAGAGTGCTAGTGCGAGTGTCCGCAGCCGCTGGCCTGCTGCACCATGGGTGCATCCCGCCCGGTTTCGCGGTCAAACCCTGCCGTTTCCAGCCGGTTCAGATAATCCAGCCACAGGCTCGGCTGGTTCTCACCGAGCCAGTACAGGTATTCCCACGTGTAAATGCCGCTGTTGTGGGCATCGGAAAAATGCGGCTGTACCGCATAGTGGCCTACCGGCTCCAGCGCCGTCAGCGTGACGTCGCGCTTGCCGGTCTGCAGCGTCTCTTGGCCCGGGCCGTGGCCGCGTACCTCGGCGGATGGTGAATACACGCGCAACAGCTCAAACGGCAGCGAAAATTGCGCGCCGTCATCAAACGTTACGTCAACGACGCGTGATTGCGTGCGTACCGTCAGTGCGGTGGGGATAGGCGCCGGAGCGCTTTGTTTGGAGCCTGTCATGATGTTCTCTGATGTTCTTTTATACGTTTGCCTGGTTTTGCAGACGCCTTGCCAATTCGGCACGCAAGGACGGCAGCAGCGCGCGCCGCGCCGATACGTCCGGCAGGTTTAGCCTTGCAGCAGCCCACACAGGGTTCGGGAAGTGCGCATCATCCTGGTAACGCGGAATCACATGCCAGTGCAGGTGCGGCACCATGTTGCCAAAACTCGCCAGGTTGATCTTATGCGGCAGCATCACAGCGCGGATGGCGGCTTCCACTGCCCACACCGCCTGCATCATTTCGTCACGCTCCGCTGGCGGCAGGTCTGTCATTTCTTTGACGTGGCCGTTCCAGATCACGCGGCAAAAGCCGGGGTAATTGCTGTCATCCACCAAAATCACGCGCCAGCGTTCGCTGGAAAACACCACGTCTCCCAGCGCCGTATTACACAGTTCGCAGCCGTCCATGCTTACACCAGTACCCGTTCTATGCCGCCGTTATTGGCACGCGCCACATAATCGGGCATCCAGTTCTCACCCAGAATATGTTTGGCCATCTCGACGACGATGTAGTCCGCCTGCGTGCTGTTGTCTTCATTGTAGCGTGACAGGCCTTGCAGGCAAGCCGGGCAGGAAGTCAGCACCTTGACTTCGCCAGTAAAGCCGTCAGCGCGCAGTTTGTTTGCACCCTTGGTCATTTCCTCTTCCTTGCGGAAACGGATCTGCGTCGAAATATCCGGGCGCGATGCGGCCAGTGTGCCGGCTTCGCCGCAGCAACGGTCGTTTTTCTCTACCTTTTGCCCATCCACCATCGTGATCAGCGCATTCACCGTTTTCAACGGGTCCTGCAGCTTCATCGGACTATGGCAAGGGTCATGGTACATGTAACGCGTACCGCTGACGCCGGCCAGTTTGACGTCTTTTTCCAGCAGGTATTCATGGATGTCAATAATGCGGCAGCCGGGGAATATCTTGTCGAATTCATAGCCCTGGATCTGGTCGTAGCAAGTGCCGCAGGATACGACAACGGTCTTGATGTCCAGATAATTAAGCGTATTGGCCATCCTGTGGAACAGCACGCGGTTATCGGTAATGATCTTTTCCGCTTTGTCGAATTCGCCGGCGCTGCGCTGAGGATAACCGCAGCACAGGTAGCCCGGCGGCAGCACCGTCTGCACGCCTACATTCCACAACATCGCCTGTGTTGCCAGGCCAACTTGCGAAAACAGGCGCTCGGAACCACAACCGGGGAAGTAGAACACGGCTTCGGTATCGGCCGTGGTCGTGGCGGGATCGCGGATGATCGGCACGATCTTGTCGTCTTCGATATCGAGCAAGGCCCGGGCGGTTTTCTTCGGCAGGTTACCAGGCATCTTCTTGTTGATGAAGTGGATGACCTGTTCCTTGATCGGCGGCTTGCCGTGGGTCGAAGGCGGCGCCTTGGTCTGCTTCTTGAGTCCGGCCAGGTAATTCCCGTATCGTTTGATGGCGTAGCCGGCGGTTATGTGCATTCGATGTACTTGAACGACGAGGCCCCTATTGCTGGCGGCCGT
>JAYSKH010000222.1:0-4624 GCA_043726505.1 Undibacterium sp.
GGTCTCGGACGCCAGCAACAGCGAACCCAGACCCACCGCCACCGCCGCAATCAGGCAGGCGCTGGCCACCGTGGCGCCGGCAATGCCGAAGGCCGCCACACGTGTGCCGGAACTGATGCCGTTGGACAGAGCCAGCAGCATCGTCGGCCCCGGTGTGACTGCCAGCGCAATGGAAGAGATGCAAAACAGCAGCAGCGTGCTCAACAGCATGTCTTTTCCTTCTTTTTGGTGGTTTACAGCTCACTTTAGCAGGAAATTCGCGCTTTTTGGACTGATTACGCATGCAATATTGGACCAGGAAGGCGGAATCCGTGTGGCACATCACGGGTGCGGCGGCAGGGAGGGGAGCCTTATTTCCCTTTCGGACGTTTGACCCCAGCCGCCATGCTTTCGTAATACTCGCTTTCCATCTGCTTCAGCTTCACTTTTGCTAGCGCAGTATTAAATGCCTGCTGCATGGCCTTGCCCCTGGCGGTGCGCTGGAAGCAGATGTGCAGTGAAAAGTTGGTCAGCTCGTGTTCATGGAACAGGATCTTGCCCTTATCTGCCTGCAGCGAGGCTTCGGTGATCAGCAGGTTGCGCAGCACGGCCTTATCGATGACGATGGCCTGCACGCGGCCGGCCAGCAGTTTGCGGATGTTGCTGATATCGCTGGGCGCCACGTCGGTATGCAGATCGCCCTGCCGCACCAGCGCGTCGAAGTAGCTGTCGTTGGCATAATCCTGCACCGTGCCTATGCGGATGTTTTTAAGGTCCGTCAACACCTTCCATTGCAGCGGCCTGCTTTTCAGGTAGGCAAAGCCGTTGGTGCTGGTGCCCAGCGGGCTGGAAAAATAGCAGCTATTTTCACGCTCCGGCAAATAGAATGCGGGGAAATAGCCGGCATATTCGGGGTCGTCACTGCCGGCCTGCATGGCGCGGCTCCATGGGAGATAATCGATGCTGGCCTGGTAGCCGGCTTCGGCCGCAATGGTTTTTGCCGCGGAGGCGGTCAGCCCGCCGTCCGGCAATTGCGGGCCGACATAGGGCGCCCATACCAGACTGGCAAGGCGCATCGGCTTATCGGCTGCGAGCGCTGGATGAGGCCATGGCGCGAAGAAAAAGGCTGCTGCTGCGAGCAGCACATGCTGGATTCTGGTCATTACACTGGATGCTGCCCGGCTGCGGCGGTTTGGCAGATCTGGGCTGGTTTTTCGCTAATTCATTACGGCAAATGGCCGGCGGAGGAATAAAGTGTAATATAAAAAGCGTTTGTTATTGCCCGGCTGCACGTAAAAAAATTTATTTTAATCATTTATCTCATATTCATTTCCTTCCCGATAAGACCACGATGCCACAATTTGCCGCCAACCTGACCATGCAGTTCAATGAAGTGCCCTTTATGCAACGCTTCGGTGCGGCGGCTGACGCCGGATTTACTGCGGTGGAATTCCTTTTTCCTTACGAATTTGCGGCGCTGGACATTGCTGCCCAGCTGCGGCAGCATGGCCTGCAAAACGTGCTGTTCAACCTGGCGCCCGGCAACTGGGCGGGCGGAGAGCGCGGCATCGCCTGCCTGCCGGGCCGGCAGCAAGAATTTCGCGACAGCGTGCAGCAAGCGCTGGAGTATGCGCGCGTGCTGGGCACACCTCGCCTGCACATCATGGCCGGTATCGTGCCTGCCGGTGCAGATTTGCAGCAATGCCAGCAGGTGTATGTTGAGAACCTGCGCTATGCATGCAGCGAGGCCGCCGTGCACGGCATCGGCTGCGTGATAGAACCGATCAATACGCGCGACATGCCCGGCTACTTTTTGAGTCTGCAGGCGCAGGCGCATGCGCTGCGCGAACAGATAGGCGCGGCCAACCTGCAGGTGCAGATGGATTTTTATCATGTGCAGATCATGGAAGGCGATATCGCCGTCAAGCTGCGCCGCTACCTGCCGCATATCGGCCATGTACAGATTGCCGGCGTGCCGGACAGGCATGAGCCGGATACAGGCGAAGTCAATTACCCGTATTTATTCAGGCTGCTGGACGAGTTGGGATATAAGGGATGGGTAGGCTGCGAATACCGGCCGGCAAACGGCACGGTGGAAGGGCTGGGCTGGATGAAAGCGCTGGTGTAAAGCGGGGATTTGGTGCAAGGATTTGATACAAAGATTTGAATGAAACCGGCGCACGCATGCAGCATGCGCCGGTTTCCGAATAGCTGGATCAGTTATTCAGCAACACGCTTGCGATAATACCGGTAGCAATAGCTGCCAGCACATAATCGCCGCCAGACTGTACCCAGTGGTAGCCACGCGGAGGCGCGCTCAGGTGGTGGCCGCGCCAGTCGTCAACCGCATATTGGCGGCCGCGGTATTCTGGCGGCAGGCGGTCGCCCTTCTGGAAGCGATGGCGTGGAGCGTTGTCGCGGTCGTTGTGGCTGCCTTCTGCAAAGCGAGGTCCACCGTGATCATCGCGGCGGTCGTCATGGCGATCCGGACCCCTGTGGTCATGATCGTCGTAAGCGTAAGCAAGATTGCCTAAACTCAGGGATGCGACCATCGCCGCGGAAATGAGTGCCTTGTAATTCATATGAGCCCCTTAAAATTGTGAAGCGCCTGTATGCGACGCTGGCGAACCCAGAGTCACTTAGGAATTGTAAAGTCCTAACATAAAAGAATGATGACCTTGGGTCTGTACGGCAACGAACACAGATGATCGCAGACAAATATGGTCATTTGTGTAAGCCTGTGTAACAACTTTGATACAGCCTTGATACAAACAGTCGTTCACATTTGCGGCTTCAAAAGAAAAAACGCGCGGTGCCTTATGTCCGCGCGTTCGGCGATGCCCGGCGGAAGGGCGGCCTATTTGAAGTCGCCGGCGGTGACCGTCACCAGCTTGCCGTAATCCAGATATTTGATCATCGCCGTTTTGACGTCGGCCGCAGTCAGCGCCATCAGTTTTTGCTCAAAGTCGACGTCGAACTGCATGCTGCGGCCCAGATGCAGGTTGCGGCTGATTTCTGCCGCCAGCTCATTGTCCTGGCTGCGCGACAGCTGGAACTGCTGCGCCAGGCTTTTTTTCGCGTCTTCTATTTCTGCCGCAGTAAATCCGCTGCGGATGGCGCGTGTCATCTCTTCCCTGAGTCCAGTCTCCAGCTTGCTGCGGTTTTGCGGCGCAAAAATGGCGACAACGACGAAGTTGGCCGACTCGTCCACCGATGAAGGATTCAGGTAAGAGCCGCCGCCATAGCTGATGCCGTCTTTCTGGCGGATGCGTTCGAGGATGCGCGAATTGGTACTGCCGCCCAGCAGGTAGTTGCCCAGGCTGAGCGCTGCATAATCGGCATTGTGGTCGCTGACGGGAACCGCCATGGAGCCAAAGAAAAAGGCATTGGCCTTGTCCGGCGTTGCACGGCTCAGGCTCTGCGGGCGGCTTTCACGATAAGGGTTGGGCACGCGCTGGTACGCCTGTCTGGCAGTCCAGTCGCCAAAACTGGTGTGCAATGTAGCTTCCACTTCCAGCGGATCAAAATCGCCTACGATGGCAAGCTCTGCATGTTCGGTGCCGTAAAACTCCGTCCAGAAATTCCGCGCATCTTCCAGCCGCGCGGTTTTCAGTTCGGCGATGCGTTCGTCGGTGCTGCGGTAATAGCGCGGGTCGCCCACGGGCCAGGTGTTCATCTGCTTGCGTGCTATGTCCACGGCCACGGCCTGCGGGTCTTTGCGCGACTCTTCCAGCTGGGCCAGATCCTGTTCCACTACCTGGCTGAATTCCGCTGCATCAAACGCCGGCCGGCGCAGCGCATCGCGTATCAGTTCCAGCACGCGCGGCACGCTGGCTTTGACGGTTTCCACGCTGACGTTGACGGACGTGGCCGAACCATCGATCAACATCTTGGTTTTCAGCTTATCCAGCTCCTCGGTGAATTTCTGGTGGCTCAGGTTTTGCGTACCGCGCCCCAGCATTTCGGCTGCCAGCTCACCGGCGACGGCTTTGCCTTGCAGATTTTCCTGGTTACCCAGGTTCAGCGTGAAGTTCATCACCACGGTGCCACCGCGTGTGGATTTGGGCAGCAGCGCGTACTTCATGCCGTTGCCCAAGCTGCCAGTCTGCGTGCGCCGGTCTATGTTGTCCGGCGTGGCGACAAAGTTTTCCGCCTGCGCCATTGCCGTGCCGGGCACAAAGGTCTTGACCTGCTCCGCGATATTGACCTTGGCCGGCGCCGGCACGCGATCCGGCTGTGCATCGGGGATGAAGCTGCCGCTGGTACGGTTGCTGGATTTGAGCCAGGTGACGGCAACGCGCTGCACGTCTTCCAGTTTCAGCGCCTGCAGGCGGTCGCGGAACATGAAGAACAGCCGCCAGTCGCCATTGCCTATACTGTCCGACAGCGATACGGCAAATTTCTCGGGGTCGTTATACACCTGCTCCAGGTCGGATTCCAGCTTGGCCCTGGCACGGTCCAGTTCCTCCTGCGTGGCCGGGCTGGTTGCAAAACCCTCTACGGTATCCAGCATGATCTTCTTGGCATCTGCCAGATTTTGTTCGCTGCGCAAGTTGGCGCCCAGCAGCAGGAAACCGGGCTCTTCCATGTTGGCCGCCCATGGATAGACGTCGGTCGCTTTCTTCTTTTCCACCAGCGCCTTATA